>CAZWJB010000001.1:0-8417 GCA_964634485.1 uncultured Thiohalobacter sp.
TTATGCCCATCACAAACTATACCCAGCTGGCGCGTTTTTCCGACATGTGCGGTGCTGAAATCCCGCGCTGGATCCGCAGGCGGCTGGAGGCCTACGGTGATGACCGGGCATCCATCCGCAGTTTCGGTGAAGAAGTCGTCAGCGAAATGTGTCAGGCACTGCTGGATGCCGGCGCACCCGGGCTGCATTTCTATACCATGAACCAGGCCGGTCCCAGCACAGCCATCTGGAATAACCTGGGACTATGAACAGTGCAGGTCTTTCTCCCTGCTGATGCGCATTTCGCGTTTTTATACCCGACAGCAACTCGCTGACAGGAAATCTGTTGAGCTGGACGAAGAAACCAGCCACTACATCTCCCGTGTATTGCGCCTGAAAGTCGGCGCCCCGCTGATCCTGTTTAACGGTGATGGCCGCGATTATCACGCCGTTCTGAACAGGGCGGACAAAAAGCAGATCAATGCCGGTATCCTGCGTGCCGAACCAACGTCCAGAGAATCGAAGCTGCATATTGCATTGGGGCAAGGAATCTCGCGTGGTGAACGCATGGACTTTGTTCTGCAGAAATCGGTGGAGCTCGGTGTAAACGCCATAACGCCACTCTGGACCGTTCGCTCACAGGTACAACTGAACGGCAAGCGACTGGAGAAACGCATGTCGCGCTGGCAAGGGGTTATCCGGTCTGCGTGTGAGCAATCAGGCCGGTCGGTCCTGCCCGAACTGGGAGAGGCCTGTCTGTTGTCTGACTGGTGTACAGAAACAAACGGGGCGCTACAGCTTGTGCTCGATCCCGAGGCGGAAATCAACCTGGGTGAGCTGGCACCGACAAACCGTACTCGCATCCTGATCGGACCGGAAGGCGGACTGGATGCCGGGGAAACAGAGCTGGCCGTGTCCGCGGGCTTTCAGCGGGTACGGCTCGGACCCAGAGTATTGCGTACAGAAACAGCAGCGCTGGCGGCCATAAGCGCGCTGCAAACATTGTGGGGGGACCTGGCAGGCTAACGCTCTATCCAGAGGATTTATTTTCTGACAGCTGCCCAGGCTTTCCCGACCATCGTCTGAATACTCTCGAGATCAGGAATTAATGCTTCTTCATTACCGATCCGGACACAGTCCGCAACCGTGTCCGGCAGTTCCCTGTCACCGAGCACGGAACCACCCAGGGCATCTTCATCCGCACTAAACAGACGAGGGATATCCGCTGTGACAATGGCATAGAAAGGCAGGTCTGTGCCCGGGAGCACCGAGTTCAGCACCGAAATGCGTGAGCCGCGCTCCCCCTGAGGCAGATTGAAACCACATAATCGCTCTACCGAAACTACCGGCAATTCCTGCTCACGCCAGCGCAAACACCCCAGCAACCAGTCAGGCCCGTCATGAATCAGGTCCAGTGGCTGGTAATTAATGACTTCGGCAATAGCGACATTGGGCACCAGCAGATTCACCTCTCCCAGAGGTACCCACAGGCTCCTTACAGATTCAACGACAGCATTCATTTTAACCACTCCCTGTACCTAATCTAGTTAACGCTCGCGGATTCGGATTGACAGCGAGCCATCAGCATCTGCGCAAGTTGTTCGGGGGTCCCGCTCAATTCGACATTGCACGAGCGCCGGGTGGCTTCCGGCATGCTCGCAATAGCACAACTCTCGGGGCTCTGCGTCCATACGAACCCGCCATGTTCTGCGATGGCCACACAGCCCAGACTGCCATCCTGACCAAGGCCACTGAAAATAATCGTTCCACAGCGTTTGCCAAAGGTTTTTGCAGCGCTTTTCAGAACTGCATTGATATCAGGCCGGCGTGCGGAATCCCACGGCCCTCCGCTGCGACGGACTGTCCCGTCTTTAGCCATCTCGATAGGGTTATCGGCCGGCACTATCCAGACCTGCCCTGCTTCAAGGGTCTGCTGCTCACCCAGTACGGCCACCGGCCATGTGCTGCAACGATCCAGCTGCTCTGCAAGCAGATCCTGATAAGAATCGGAAATATGCTGCGCCAGCAATAAAACCACCGGTAATTCATCGGGCAACGCTCGCAAAAACTGCGCCACCGCGCCGGGGCCGCCAATTGATGCCCCAAGCACAACCAGCCAGGGAGCCTCAGCCTTGTTATTGCCCTGATCATGTACCACACGCAACTCCGGCCGACTGTGATGTGCATTGCTACTCGCATTTGGCATCGACCGGTTAGCCAGGGTCTGCAGCTTACCCACCAGTCTGCGCTGCCAGATTGTACTGCTGCCAATCCCACCCTGGTTAAGCAGCACCGGTACCGGTGACTGATCCAGAATATCCTGCACCTGGGAGTGATCCGGCCGATCGATCATATTGATCAGCAGAACCTCCGCGCTGTTCAGAACATCGGGAAGCGGCAGGCCAAAGCCATAATCAAGCACGACCTCCATGCCTTCGCTTTCCAGCAATTCGCGAAATTCATCGCGCTGGTATTTCTCTGCCAGCAACGCCACTCGCAATACGTCCTGTCGGGCCTCAGCCATCTACACAAAGCTCCTCAAGCAATCCCTTGATATTTTCCAGCAATTCGCTTTCCTGGAAGGGCTTGCCCAGGTAACGGTTTACTCCAATCTGCATCGCACGCTGCCGATGCTTGTCGCCAGTTCGCGAGGTAATCATAATGATCGGAATATCACGTAAACGGGCCTCGTTGCGAACGTGTGTCGCCAGTTCGAAACCGTCCATACGCGGCATTTCAATATCGAGCAGCATGATGTCGGGGACATGTTCCTGTAGTTTGGCAACGGCGTCAACACCGTCCTTGGCTGCAATTACATTCATGTCATTGCGCTCCAGCAGGCGGGTGGTGACCTTGCGCACGGTGATCGAGTCATCGACCACCATTACAGTGAGTCCTTCGGTCGCTGGCTGCTGGTGAACCATATCCTCAACCTGGCTCAGCGCTTCTGCTACACCACCACGCAACATGGCAGCGATATCCAGGATCATAACTACACGCCCGTCACCCAGAATTGTGGCGCCCGAGACACCACGCACCGTGCTGATCTGTGGGCCCACAGATTTGACTACAATCTCGCGACTTCCCATCAGGTTTTCAACCTGAAATGCCACGCCATGATCCCCCGCCCGCGACAACAACACCGGAACACGGGACGGGCCACTGTCCAGATGCGGGCTGCCGGTACCCAGTACGCTGCCCAGATGGCTGACCTCGTACTCATATCCACCATAAGCAAACCGGGCGTCAGGATCAGCATAGTAGGATTTCAGGTCCTCCCGCCGCATGCGAACAATACCTTCGATACTTGACAGGGGAATCGCATACGGATCCTCACCAACCTCTATCAAAAGTGCCTGGTTCAAAGCCAGCGTAAAGGGAAGCCTTATGGTGAATGTAGTACCCTTGAGGGGCTCCGAATCAATATGCAGCGAGCCACCCAGTTGTTTGACTTCACTATTGACGACGTCCATACCGACACCGCGCCCTGCAACCTGCGTCACTTTCTCGGCAGTACTGAACCCGGTTTCCAGGATAAACTGGAGTACCTCGTTATCAGTCAGATCCGCATCCGCTTTCATCAAGCCACGCTCAATGGCCTTGCTGCGTATGGCATCCATGTTGATGCCGGCACCATCGTCGACAATGCGCAGAACCACGTCGGAAGATTCACGTTCCAGCGTGATTTTGATAGCTCCGCATTCCGGCTTGCCGGCCTTTTTTCGCTCTTCCGGGCTTTCTATTCCGTGGGAAATTGCATTTCGCAACATATGCTCGATCGGTGCGACTATACGATCGACTACGGTGCGATCCATTTCACCTTCCGCACCGGTTAATTCCAGCTCTGCTTTCTTGCCGAGTTCCTGGGTAGTCTGTCGGACAATGCGCCGCATGCGGGCAGCCAGACTGAGGAAGGGAACCATGCGCGTGCGCATCAGTCCTTCCTGCAGTTCGGTATTTACACGTGACTGCTGCAGCAGCAAGGTCTCCGATTCGCGCGTGATGTTTTCCAGCATTCCCTGAATGCTGCCCAGGTCGTTGACACTTTCTGCCAGGGAACGCGACAACTGCTGCATATGCGAATATCGATCCATCTCCAGCGGGTCGAACTCTTCGTTGTCGGGGCCATCCGACACTTCCGCTTCGTAACGGAACAGCACCTGGGCCTCGGTTTCGATCTCAAGCTTGCGCAACTGTTCACTTACGCGTGACACAGTCTGATCCAGTTCAACCAGGTTGAAGCGATAGGCACCGACCTGCTGCTCCAGTCGAGACCTGTAAATACTGACCTCGCCGGCATAGTTAACCATATTATCGAGCAGCACCGCCTTGACACGAACGACTTCATGACTGGTGCGGGAGTGCACACGACGGTCTTCGTTTTCTTTCGCCTCCTGTACGGCAACGGATTCAGCAGATTTCCCGGCGGCGGTCTCTTCCGGCTGCTCGGTTCGAGCAACAACCTCCTTGCCTTCGATTAGTAATTTCAGGTCCTGCAGAACGGTTGTGGCCCGTTCCAGCGGCTGTCGATTACGCACCTGATCGACCATACCTGAAAGGTGGTCGTGCGCCTGTTGCAGCACCACAAACATGGATTCGCGAGCAGCGACCTCACCCTCCGCAGCCTTGACCATAAGAGACTCAACGGCGTGAGCGAGGTCACCGATTTCAGTGATATCCGCCATACGGGCACCACCTTTCAGAGTATGCAGTTCGCGCTGCAATTCCACCATGAGCGACTGGTCGTCAGGCGCCTGCTTCCAGTTCTGCAAGGTCTGTTCGCTGTTCTCCATAATATCGCTGGCTTCTTCAAGGAAGACCTGCAGCAATTCCTGGTCTGTTTCAGCATACGGGTCATCTGCAGTCCGGGTGGCTTCGGCTTCAGTAACGGAGATCTGCTCTTCTACTCCTGAATCCTCTACAACCGCCCCCGCTGCATCTTCAGCATTACCTGCCTCGGGGATCCGTTCACTCAGTTCCTGCAACTGTTTCATCAGCGTGTCTGCTGAATCTGCCGGTTCACGGTTACGCACCTTTTCCAGCATTGCAACCAGGCCATCCTGGGCGTGTTGCACACCGTCCAGTGCGCAATCATCTGCCGCTGCCTGACCCTCGGTGACAGCTATAATCAGCGATTCTGTCGCATGGGCAAGATCACCAATCGGAGTAATATCAGCCATGCGCGCACCGCCTTTAACGGTATGCATGGCACGCTGTAATTCTGCCAGCGCTTCGCTGTCCTCCCGGGAATTCCGCCAGCGCAACAAAGCCGCGGCGCTCGTTTCCAGGTTACCGGTACTTTCTTCAACGAAGACCTCCAGCAGTTCCTCGTCACACGAAGCATAGGGATCTTCAGGTTCGGGGTGTGATACCTCTTCTGCAGGGGGCTCCGCAATTGTATCCTGCGTGCCCACGTCGGCGGGCTGTGCTTCCACGCCGGGAGCGGGGACCGATTCATACAGTGAATTGATATGCTGTAGCAGTTCTGCGTAACGATCGGGCTCGTCAATAGTATTGGGCAGAATGGACAGCATTTCGTCTACAATATTGACGCTTTCTGTCAGAACGTCACAGCCCACATCCGCCAGCGGCTGTCCCGCCTCCATCAGCGCCTTGACCCATCGCTCCAGCGCGCCTGCCAGATCTGCGATAGCTTCCGCCTCTGCCATATGCGCACTGCCGTGCAAGGTATGCAGCGCACGCGCCAGCGATTCATCCACCATTGAGTCACTGGCTGTCGTCCGGTCGAGAAATTTCCGGATCTCTTCAAGATGACCGCAGGTTTCAGTATTGAAAATTTCGTATAACATCGGGTCCATAACGCCGTTACAGACCACCTCTTCAACTCCCGCAACCTGTTCCTCGTCTTCCTGCCCGGGAACGTCTTCGTCAGCGGCTTGCTGCTGCTCGCCGGACCAGCCGGCAGGCAGTGGCTCACCGTTGCTTAGTGCCTCTGCACAACTCATCAGACAGGCAACCGACCCTTGCACAGGAGTTCCATCCTTGATCTGCTGCACCAGGCCCGACAGCATGTCTGCTGCGGACTGGAGAAGGTCGGTCATAACCGGTGTTACCGGTACCATACCGTCTATCACACGGTTGAGCAGATTTTCGTATGCCCAGGAAAACTCACCGATGCGCAGTGCGCCGACAAGCCGGCCGCTACCTTTCAGGGTATGCCAGGAGCGCCGCATGCTGCTCAGCGCCTCCCCATTTTCCGGGTCACCAATCCAGGCCGGAAGCAACTCGTTGATGCTGGCCAGCTCTTCTTCGGCTTCTTCAATGAAGATTTCCAGAATCTCTTCATCGACTTCTTCCCCGATCACAGACAGCTCGTCTTCCTGGATTTCAGCCTGGCTGGATGCAGTCCCTGTGGGGGCCCCGGATCGGGTTTCTTCCGCAGTTTCTTCTACCGTCTCAATCGAAGAAGTTTCCGTGTCAACAGACGCTGTGCCTGTCTCATCGGGTAATTTTACATCCGGGTCCTCATCGTCTGTTATGTTGTCGAGCAATGAAAACTCCAGCCCGAACTCGTTATCCGCAGACGTCTTATCAATCGACTCAGGGTTGTCCTGTGCGTCGCTGTTATTCGACTCACTGGCTTCGATCCCGGATTCCCCCGGGTCCTCGGCCTCCCTGACCGCCGGTTCTGACTCTTCATCCTCCCGCGCAGGGTAACCCAGCCTGTCGATACTCTGCTCGGCCACTGTCATGGCGGAGCTGCCATACATACGGTGTTCCTTGCGGCTCTCCAGATAGTATTCCAGCCCACAGACGGCATCAGCCAGTGAATCCAGCTCCTGCTGCGGGGCCTGCTTGTTCTGCTCAACCAGTTCTTTCTCAATATACCTGTTAATAGAATCCACCAGGGCAGCAGGCCTCGACTCGCCCAGCAACAGCAGCCCGCCCTTCACCTGGTTAAACCACTGCGGAACCTCGGCAAGAGCTCCGACATCATTGTCCGAGTCGATGTAAGAGACAATAGCCTCTTTCGCTCTGACCAGATCGGTGATGGCTTCCTGGATAACAACATCCATCACCTGGTTGTATTCCGACCTGGCCAGTTGCTCTTCAACCTGGTTCTCACTGTCCGCCACGGCGCGGCCAGAACCCATTCCGTCGACTGAGGATTCAACAAATAGCAATGTACTTGCCACATCCATTAGCGAGGTATCCGCCGGCATTTCCTGCGCATCGATATTGCGCTGCAAGTCTCCGGACCTGCTATTCACCGCTTCACGCGCCGCACCCAGGCTCAACATGCCCAGGGTATCACCCAGAGAACGCAGTGAATCCGTGAGCGGCTGAAGGTCTGTTATATCCTTGCACCCATTGCGTAGTACGATGTCCAGCGTATCCTTGAGCCGCCCCAGCTCTTCCTTTACTGCAACTGCTACCGTTGCAAACAGGTCGGCATTCTGGCCGGCAAGACTCTCACGAGCTGCTGCAAGCTCCTCCTCGCCCGGCAACAGGTCTTGCAGCTTGTAGGTTGACTGAATATCGGCTACACGTGAACCGGCGCCATGTGCCTGCCCGACATAAAACAGCAGATTCTTGAATAATTCACGCGGCATACCCTGGACCACAGCGGCTTCACCAAGATTCACTACTGATTTTATCTGTCGATCGACCTGCCCCATCAGCCGTTTGACGGCGACACTGCCGTCCAGCACCTGTTCCCTTAGCGCATCCACGACACCTGCAGCAACCCACCAAAGGCGCGCCGCCTTAGCGTCACTACTCAGACTCTGCAGGTTTTCCAGCACCTCGACCATCGCGGTCAGCGCGTCCCGGGTTTCGCTATTCCTGAACCATCCCAGCAACCCCCGCTGGAAACGGTGACGAAGCGCCTGCGCCTGTATCTGAATATCACCATCGCCTGTCTCTGCTGTGACAACCGACTCAGGCAGCACAGCATCCAGATCCGGTGCAAACATGTAATTCTCGGATAACAGATTCTCGCCGCGTACAGCACGCAGGTCGTTCAGCAGCGGTAACAGCACCAGGGGAATATCGCGGTAGCCGGCGATCAGGCGATCCAGGTAGTCGGGTAACTGGAGGATGGCCCTCATAAGCACGTCACAGGCTTCGTCATGCCGGGTCGCGGTCTTGTCTGCAATGGCTTTGGCGACCTGCTCCATTTCCTCTGCCAGCAGCGATGCACCGTACAGTTCAACCATTTGCAGCGTACCGTATACCTGGTGCAGGTGCGCTGCCAGGAACCCGGGCTGGGCTTCATCTTGCGGGTTTTCTACATGAGCCTCCAGTGACCGGCGCGCTTCCTTGAGCGTTTCATCCAGTTCGGTCTTAACCCACGTCAGTGTACTGAAATCGATTGCCTGATTCATTATTTGTCCTTTAATCCCGCACTACGTGCTTCTAGTCTGTGCGCCGATACGCCAGCGTATCCGGGTAACGCACTCTCTCCATATTCGGAT
>CAZWJB010000001.1:8517-48016 GCA_964634485.1 uncultured Thiohalobacter sp.
TCTGTGCGCCGATACGCCAGCGTATCCGGGTAACGCACTCTCTCCATATTCGGATGTTGCCAGGCTGTACGACTCCTCGCCGCTGGCACAACCTACACTCCATGCGTTCACACTCTGTTGATGCTCGAATGCAGCAGGGATCACTACCTCTTCGACCAGTTTCATGGACGACTCGTGCCGGAAGAAACAGGTCTCATGAACCGTAAGCTGGTCCACCAGCAGAGACCATTCCCGGACATGGAGATGCCCACTGGACAGATGGTTGTAGTATTCACGGTAATCCTGGCAACCGAGCTTTCGCATGCGTGAGCGTATTCCACTAACCATAAAGGATTTACGCTCCTGCGCAATAAACAGCCCGGCACGGCTCTCCAGCAATCTCGTCCAGGCCGAATATTGCCGGTCGTCCATGTCCAGCGAACACCCGGCTCTGGGCCGGGTTTCCGCGCAGGCTTGTGTCTGTCCACTCGTGTCAGCCACGGGCTTGCGCCCCCCTACCCCGGCAGTTTGAAGCCAGCTACCGAGTGACCCATTTCGTCAGCCAGGCTGGCGAGGTTACCGATTGAAGCTGAGGTTTCGTTGGTACCGGCTGAAGTCTGCGTCGTGATCTCCTGGATAACATGCATGGTCTCGGAAATGTTACCTGCCGCCTTGGACTGCTGGCGGGCGGAAGCCGATATATTCTGGATCAACCCGGCAAGATCGTCGGACACCTTCTGGATCTGGTCCAGGGCTTGCCCGGATTCCTCGGCAAGACGCGCACCGTTAACAACACCCGCGGTGCTCTGTTCCATGGAGATAACCGCTTCGTTGGTATCCGTCTGGATAGTTTTGACCAACGCCTCGATCTGTTTGGTTGCGTTACTGGAACGCTCTGCGAGTCGCTGAACTTCGTCAGCAACCACCGCGAAACCGCGGCCTGCTTCACCGGCCATGGCGGCCTGAATAGCCGCATTCAACGCCAGGATGTTGGTCTGTTCGGCGATGTCATTGATAAGTTCAACGATATCACCGATTTCCTGGGAACTTTCACCAAGGCGTTTGATACGCTTTGAAGTCTCCTGGATAGTTTCACGGATACGGTCCATACCGTCGATATTGCGGCGCACCGTATCACCACCTTTCCTGGCAAACTCAACCGAGTTCATTGCCATCTCGCTGGTCTCTTCGGAATTCCTGGACACCTCATCGATCGATACTGCCATTTCGTTTATCGACGTTGTAGCGGAGGCGATTTCATCTGCCTGGTGAGTACTCGCTTCAGTCAGATGCCGGGCTGTTTTCTGCGTCTGTCCGGCGGCGGAAGACACCTGCCCGGAGGTCTCGTTGATGGTTGTAACCATGTCACGCAGAGCGTCAATGGTGTAGTTAACCGAATCTGCAATCGCGCCGGTGAAATCCTCGGTAACCGTCGCGTACGTGGTGAGGTCACCGTCAGCCAGATTACCCATCTCATCCAGCAACCGCAGGATGGCTTCCTGGTTTTTCGCGTTCTCCATTTCAGCCTGTTTGCGACGATTTTCCTGATCCCGATACACCTGCATACCCAGCAGGAACAGTACCAGCAGACCGACACTGCCTAACATATAGGCCATTTCAGGCTGCACCGGCCGCAAATCCGCTGCCAGCGAGTAAGCATTCTGCAGACGTAGTGCTGCTGCAAACAGGTCATCAGATCTGGAAGAGGTACTGTGAGCCGCCGCCTGAATCTCCAGCAAGTCTTCTGACAGGTCGAGAAGTTCTTCCACGTAGTCCGCCACTATGGTGAACAACATGGAAGTCTCAAACAGCTTGGCCTGAACTTCTTCATTCTTGACCATGGCAATAGAATCGTTGCCTCGCACCATACCTTCCAGCACCGATCCATACTCTTCTACGTCTTCAGAAAATCGTTCGATAGCCATCTCCACATCGGTGCCGCTCAAAGCATGGTTGACGTTGTTGGCAATGCGCTGGCTGAGCATCAACTGCCGTGTCGCCAGATTAATGGTTTCGGGACTGGCGTTATTATCCAGGAGAATACCAGCGATCTCCTCGTCGTAGGCCTGCAGTTTCGGCATCAGCTCATTGATGACCTTACTGGCTTCGGCTACCACGGCCACACCTTCCTGGCTGTCCAGGACGAAGGCAATACTGTCCCGGAAACCCTGCCAGACCTCTTCAACGGCAAGCAGGTCTTCCGCGACGGCCTCATTACTGGGTGGAAGCCCGGTTGCTACATTACCGTTACGCTCATTGTCCAGCGTCTCATCAAAACGGTCACGATAGTGGGTCAACTGGCTGAATGCAGCCTCAACACCGGACGAAGCCTCAAGTGCGTATTTCGCAATCTGTTGCGAGAGCACCTGTTGTTCACCGGTATAACCGATGTACTCCTTGTCATGGCTGGCCGTGACTCCAACGTACCAGAATGTGGCAACCATGGCACCAAACGATAACAGCAAGGCTGTTATCAGGTACATCGTCCTTTTCTGTGAACCCGCCTTGGTGCGGGATTGATTCTCTGTACTCATGCTTCGTCTCCTGACCTAATCAGCTGATCTTTATTCCCTGGTAAAAACAACCCGTTTAAACCAATCATCCTTAACATCTATATTGCAGCCTTGAGAAACTGCGGCGCCTGCGCAAGTGCATGCAAACTGAACACACCCCAGTGTTCTGCACCCACCTTGAATCCATGCAACATATATTCGTGAATACTCTCATCGTCGCCCGGCAATTCATTACAACGCTGCTCATCACGAAAATGCCTCAGCCCCATGACGGCGTCGACTACCAGCCCTGAATAGACACCATTGTGGTTCACCACAAGGATGCGGCTACGCCGGTTCAGTGCAGCCGGGCGATCGTACAGGTAGCCCTGCAGATCCATAATCGGCATCAGGTTGCCGCGCACGTTTGCGATACCGCATACCCAGTTTTTGGTACGCGGGACCTGGGAAAGACCTGGCGGTGTCAGAATCTCTGCAACTTCACCGAGCGGTGCAACCAGGTGTAGTTTTCCCAGCCGGAAGCCAATACCGAGCCATTCCTCTTCTGCGTGCTCCTGCTGCGGGAGCCCGTGTGCGTGTTCCAGGCACAACTGTTCCAGGTGCGCCAGCCGTTCCATTGGTGTCTGAGAAGAACCGGACATATCCCTGCGCCTCAGGCCGCTGCCAGAACCAGATTGATTTTTTCCATCAAGGTTTTCTCGCCTACCGGCTTGGAAATAAAATCCCTCGCACCCTGGCGCATACCCCACACACGGTCCGTCTCCTGATCCTTGGTGGTAACAATGATGACCGGTATGCCCGAGGTTTCCGCTCCTTTGGTCAACTGGCGGGTAGCCTGAAAGCCATTCAGGCCCGGCATTACCACATCCATTAAAATAAGATCCGGCTTCAGTTCTTTGGCCCGTTCGATGCCTTCAGTACCACTTTCAGCCGTTTCCACTTCGAATCCATGTTTTTCCAGTATGCCTTTAAGGACATGCGCTTCGGTTGGCGAATCGTCTACAATAAGAATTTGTGCCATTGGTCTTTCCTCTTGGTTGATTACTGCCCCTTCAGGCGTTTGCACTCAGCGGCAACGCATCCGGGAACGTTTTATTACGCCTTGACGTGTTCGCGAATCGCTCCCAGTAATTCGTCTTTGGTAAATGGCTTGGTCAGGTACTGGTCAGATCCCACAATGCGGCCGCGCGCACGGTCAAACAAACCGTCCTTACTGGACAACATGACAACCGGGGTTGCTCCAAAAACCTGGTTGTTCTTGATAAGTGCGCACGTCTGGTATCCATCGAGGCGCGGCATCATGATGTCAACAAAGATAATGTCCGGTTTTTCATCGGCAATCTTGGCAAGTGCCTCGAACCCGTCAGTCGCGGTCACAACTTTGCAACCTTCCTTTTTCAGCAGCGTTTCCGCGGTACGACGAATAGTCTTGGAGTCATCGATGACCATGACCTTCGTATTGGAGAAACCGTTTTCCTCGGACACACTGTCAGTGCCGGCAATTTCTTCAGGCTGGGTTTCCAGTTCTTCTGTTTCTGTTGGATCTACAATGGTTTGCATATGGCTCTTACCTGACCCAATTAAATTCCTGTGTTCGCGTCTGGTTCGCGAGTCACGCTGCAGGCATGAGTACGCGGCAACTCCAAGCGCCCGATTTGCCGACAAATTTACGATATACTGGCGGCTACTGGCTTCTATCGTCCGTTGACCAGCAAACTTTAAAACCATGAAGTAGTTCACAATCTGGAACATTAACTAGCTCTGTACAGCCCCGATGACTACCCGACTTGGCATCGTTATGGACCCGATCAGCAGGATCAAAGTCCACAAAGACAGCAGTTTTGCCATGCTGCTGGCGGCCCAGGCGCGCGGCTGGCAGCTTTACTATATGGAACAGGGGGATCTGTACCTGCAGGATGGCCGCGCTTTTGCCTCCATGCGGCAACTCCAGGTACGGGATCAGAAATCTGACTGGTACGAACACTCCGGGCTTGAGGAACACCCGCTATCCAGCCTTGATGTTGTGCTGATGCGCAAAGACCCCCCGTTTGACATGGAATATCTCTATACCACGAATATTCTGGAACGCGCCGAACTGGAGGGGGTGCTGGTTGTCAACCGTCCCTCTTCACTGCGCGATTGCAACGAGAAATTGTTTACCGCCTGGTTTCCGGAATGCTGTGCGCCCAGTGTCGTCAGTCGTGATCCGGCACGCCTGCGGGCATTTCTCCGCCAGCACCGGGACATCATCCTCAAACCGCTGGATGCCATGGGTGGCGCCTCCATTTTTCGGGTACGTGCAGATGATCCGAACATCAGTGTGATTCTGGAAACCCTCACCGAACTGGGGCAACGTACCGCTATGGCACAGAAATTCATTCCGGAAATCAGCCGTGGAGATAAACGCATCCTGATGGTCGGCGGTGAGCCCGTGCCTTATGCGCTGGCGCGTATACCCGCCAAGGGTGAAACACGCGGCAATCTGGCGGCCGGCGGCCGTGGTGAGGGTATCGAGCTCAGTGACCGCGATCGCTGGATCTGTGCACAAACCGGCCCGCAACTGCGTGAACGCGGGCTGATGTTCGTCGGCCTCGACGTCATTGGTGATTATCTGACAGAGATAAACGTCACCAGTCCAACCTGCATCCGCGAACTGGATCGACAATATGGACTGGATATTGCTGGTCAGCTTATGGAATGTATAGAAGCCCGGCTCCAGTCCGGTAGTTGATGCGCGGCATATTCACCCTGCTGGTTATTAGCCTGCTGCTGGTCACGGGCTGCAGCCGTCCCGCACAGGACGCCTATCGGCAACAGCTTTTTGCCTTCGGCACCCTGATAGAAATCACACTCTACGGCGTTGAAGAGAAGCGGGCACAACAGGCCGTACAGGCTGTTGACGCCATGTATCAGCGCCAGCATCGTGACTGGCATGCCTGGCAACGCGGCCTGCTGATGGACCTGAACCAGGCCATGGCAGCGGGAAAATCCATCCGCACTGACCCCTCCATCATACAGTTGATCCAGCTTGGGCAGGGTTTCGAACGCAGCAGTGGCGGCCTGTTTAATCCGGCAATCGGCAATCTGCTGATGCTGTGGGGCTTCCAGCAGGATGACGCCGCACAAGGTCCACCACCCTCAGGCGAGAACATCCAGCGCTGGCTGGACTCCGCACCCAGCAGCCTGCAACTGCACGTCGACGGGCAGCTGGTGTGCAGCGATAACCCGGCCGTGCGCCTTGATTTTGGCGGATTTGCCAAAGGTTACTCGGTCGGAAAAGCCGTGGAAATGCTCCAGCAAAGAGGAATCGATAACCTGATTGTAAATGCGGGCGGCGACCTTTGCGTCCGCGGCAAGCGTGGCGACAGGCCCTGGCGCATCGGTATTCGCCAACCTGGCTCAAACGGGATCCTGGCGAGCATCGAAATGGAAGGCCCTGGCTGTATCTTTACCTCGGGAGACTATGAACGTTTCTTCGAATATAACGGGCGGCGCTACCACCACATCCTGGACCCCCGCAGCGGCTACCCTGCCGACAAAACAACATCGGTAACCGTCGTGGCCCGGGATCCAACGCTGGCTGATGCGGCAGCCACTGCATTGTTTGTCGCCGGACCCGACCACTGGCAGGAAATCGCCAGTCATATGGACATACAGGATGTATTACTGCTGGATGAACGCAATGTCGCCTGGCTGACTCCTGCTCTCGCCGAACGTGTGCATTTCGAGCAACAGCCGGCGGCTGTCGAAATCGTTCAGATAAATCCGTAAAGCGGTATAATTCCTGCATTGAGTACAGAGATACACGCACCTGGATTAATACCGTGACAGCAGTACTGGAATCGCCTCTGGAAACACCAAGCACAGACCGGCTGGCGCTGATGCTGTTTATTGCAACCGCGTTTCATGCCCTGATTATTCTCGGCATCGGTTTTGAGGCCTTTGACCGCAATCCGCCCGACCAGGATACACCCACGCTCGATATCACGGTCGTCAACCGCAGCGAAACGCCGCCGCCGGAAGACTATGACTACCTCGCAGAATCCAGCCAGGACGGGGCCGGTAATATTGAGGAGAAAGTCCATCCCCAGCAGCAGCTGATCGAGCAGGCGCCTCCGGTCACGCGCTCGGAAAGCAAGCCCACGCCGACCCAGGTGCTCAGCAGCGACGAAAGTCTGCAAAAAACCGGGCAGCAAACGGAACCGGAACCCGAACAGGAATCAGAGCAGACGACTGCTGCAGAACTCATTAACCGCAGTATGGAGATGCTGACGCTCAACCAGCAAATCAACCAGTCTCTGCAAGCGTATTCCAAAGCGCCAAAAAGCAAGTTCATCTCGTCGCGCACCAGGGAGTTCAAATACGCCAGCTATATGCGCGGCTGGGTGCAGAAAGTCGAGCGCGTCGGCGAGCTGAATTACCCGGATAGTGCACGCCGTCAGAACCTGTCCGGCAAACTGATCGTCCAGGTCGCACTGTACCCGGATGGCAACGTGCGGGAAATCACCATTCGCAAGCCTTCCGGACACAAGATTCTGGACGACGCCGCTGTACGCATCGTCAAACTGGCCGCACCGTTCGCCCCGTTCCCCGAGAACATCAAGAAGGAAACCGACGTTCTGTATATTACCCGGACCTGGGTATTTACCAGCGGCAACCGGCTGAAGAGTCACTAAACGTCGTGTATCATAGCTGTAGCGAAACCAGCTTGCGCATAGAGGCTGGTCACAGGATACTAGCAAAATGAGCGGCACACGGTACCTGACCAACCAGTTTCTGATCGCCATGCCAGGCCTGGAAGATCCTAATTTTTTCCACTCTGTAACCTATATCTGCGAACACAATGACAAGGGGGCGCTCGGGCTGGTGGTCAATCGGCCACTGGATATGCAGCTGGGCAAAATCCTGCAACATGTACGACTGGAACAGGCAGAACCGGAAGCCAGGCAGATTCAGGTTCATCTTGGCGGCCCGGTACAGCAGGACCGCGGCTTCGTCCTGCATGAACCGCTGGGCGAATGGGAAGCCACGCTCAAGGTCACCGACCGGATTGGCATCACATCTTCAATGGATGTTCTGGAAGCCATCGCCAGAAATGAAGGCCCGGAACACACACTGATTACGCTCGGTTATGCCGGCTGGGGTGCGGGCCAGCTGGAGCAGGAAATGGCGGATAATGCCTGGCTGACCGGCCCGGCACATCCCGACATCCTGTTTGACACACCCGACGAGGAACGCTGGAAAGCCGCCGCCGCATCACTCGGAATTGATCTGGATCTGCTGTCAGGAGAAGCCGGCCACGCCTGATGGCTACGTCACCAGCCACTTTCAAAACACTGCTCGGTTTCGACTACGGACGTAAACGTATCGGGGTTGCTGTCGGACAACAGCTTACCCAATCCGCTACCGCACTGACCACCGTCAGCGCCAGTGATGGCAAACCGGACTGGCCCGCCATCACCCGACTGGTGGAAGAATGGAAACCGGACGCACTGGTGGTCGGAATCCCGTATCATATGGACGGCAGCGAACAGGATATGACCCGGGCAGCACAGCGTTTCTGCCGGCAGCTGGAAGGCCGTTACCGCTTGCCGGTACATCCGGCGGAGGAACGCCTCAGTTCCTATATCGTAGAATCTGAGCTGCCGGGGTCCGGCAAATCCGGCCAGACAATCGACCCCCTGTCCGCACAGGTTATCCTGCAGGACTGGTTACAACAGAAAGAAACCTGAATTTGAGCAAACAGCACGATATCGCCGCACTCATCGAACAGATGGCCGCTGACCTGCGACAGCAGCTTGACATCGATGACCGAACCGCGATGGTTGGCATACATACCGGCGGTGTCTGGATTGCCCGGGCACTGCACAGGATACTCGATATCCAGGCACCGCTCGGTGTGCTGGACATCTCCTTCTACCGCGATGATTTCACCCGTATCGGCATGAACCCGCAGGTCAAGCCGTCACAACTTCCCTTCGCGCTTGATGACCGGAACATCATCCTGGTGGATGATGTATTACATACCGGGAGAACCATACGTGCCGCCATGAATGAACTGTTCGATTACGGGCGCCCGGCCTCGATCCTGCTGGCGACACTGGTGGAACGCAGTGGCCGTGAATTACCCATCGAGGCCAATGTGGTTGGCCTGACGATGGAGCCAGGTCCAGATGAACACGTAAAACTCAGCGGGCCCGAACCTTTGGCGCTGGAAATCAGGTCAGGCACGTGAAGGTCACCAACGTACAAATCCGTGACGATGGGCGCTTGCGCCATTTCCTCTCCACCGAAGGCCTGACACGCGAGCTCCTGACAGAAGTTCTGGATACGGCCGAATCGTTCGCCGGCGTTACCGAACAGACAGTAAAGAAGGTTCCACTGCTGCGCGGCAAAACCATCGTCAACCTGTTCTTTGAAGCCAGCACCCGCACCCGCACCACCTTCGAGCTGGCGGCCAAGCGACTGTCCGCCGACGTACTGAACATCAACGTCACTGCGTCTTCCGCGATCAAGGGTGAGACGCTTCTGGATACCCTGCGCAACCTGCAGGCCATGCATGTCGACATGTTTGTGGTCCGGCACACCGATAGC
Source organism: uncultured Thiohalobacter sp. (assembly GCA_964634485.1). Classification (GTDB taxonomy): domain Bacteria; phylum Pseudomonadota; class Gammaproteobacteria; order DSM-19610; family DSM-19610; genus Thiogranum. Next base: position 17,604 of record CAZWJB010000001.1, read on the forward strand.
GGCACAGCACATTTTATTGCGCGCCACGTGCAGCCACACGTCAGCGTCATCAATGCCGGTGACGGCCGGCATGCCCATCCCACCCAGGCGATGCTGGACATGTTCACCATACGCCGTGAAAAAGGCGGGGATTTTGGTCACCTGACAGTCGCTATTGTAGGTGACATCGCACACTCGCGCGTGGCGCGCTCGCAGATTCACGCCCTTAACCTGCTTAACACGGGTGACGTACGTGTTGTCGCACCACGCACGCTGATACCGTCACACGTTGAATCACTGGGGGTCCGCGTATTCCACGATCTGCGCGATGGTCTGCGTGACGCGGATGTTGTCATCATGCTGCGCCTGCAACGGGAACGCATGCTTGGCGCGTTGCTGCCCAGCGAGCACGAATACTTCCAGCTATACGGCCTGACCGAAGAAAAACTGTCCATCGCCAGGCCAGATGTCACTGTCATGCACCCGGGCCCGATCAATCGCGGAGTCGAAATAGATTCCAGGGTTGCGGATGGCCCCCGATCGGTCATCCTGCAACAGGTCACCTACGGTATTGCTGTACGCATGGCGGTCATGTCGATGGCCATGCAACAAAACACAACAATGCAGGAATCCCATGCCTGATCCCAGCATACGCATTTCCGGAGGGCGGCTGATAGACCCCGGTAACCGCATCGACGACCTGCTGGATATCTGTGTCTCGGGCGGGCGCGTTGTGGCGGTTGGCCAGTCTCCGGATGGTTTTTCCGCTGATATTGAACTGGATGCCAGCGGCCTGTATGTAATCCCCGGCCTGATCGATCTGAATACGCGCCTGCGTGAACCTGGCGAGGAATTCAAGGCAACAATAGACAGCGAATGCCGGGCAGCAGCAGCAGGCGGCATTACTACCCTGTGCTGTCCGCCGGATACCGACCCGGTAATAGACACACCGGCGGTAATCGAACTTATCCGGCACCGCGCACAGCAGGCCGGCGCTGCGCGTGTTGTCTCGCTCGGCGCCCTGACGCGTGGACTGGGTGGTGAGCGCCTGAGTGAAATGGCGGCTTTGCAGCAGGCAGGATGTGTCGGTGTCAGCAATGCGTTAAAGCCTCTGGCCTCAACATATATCCAGCGGCGCGCCTTCGAATATGCCGCGACTTTTGACCTGACCGTGTTTCTGCACGCCGATGATACTGCCCTGTCAGCCAATGGCTGCATGCACGAAGGGCACCTGTCCACGCGCCTGGGTCTGCCCGGTATACCGGAAGCGGCGGAAACCGTTGCCGTGGCCCGCGACCTGGCATTAATTCAGCAAACCGGTGTACGCGCCCATTTCTGCCGTCTGACTACCCAGCAGGCCGTACGCATGGTAGCGCGCGCCCGGTTTGATGATGTCCCCGTCACCGCAGATGTTGCCATTCCGAATCTCTACCTGAGCGAACTGGATACCGTTGACTTCGGTGCCGACTATCATTTCATTCCCCCGTTACGCACCCAGGAAGACCGTGACGGCCTCCTGGAAGGCCTGCAAAGCGGGGCGCTGTCAGCCCTGTGCTCAGACCACCAGCCGCACGAAGCCGATGCTAAACTGGCGCCTTTCCCGGCCACCGAACCCGGTGCTTCAGGCCTGGATTCGCTGTTATCGCTTACCCTGAAACTGGTCGAGGAAAATCACCTGTTGTTACCCGATGCCATCGCACGGGTAACCAGCGGCCCCGCCAGCATTCTCAATATCCCCTATGGTGAGTTGAGTGTCGGGCGCGCCGCCGACATCTGTATCCTTGATCCCCGGGTAACCTGGCGGCTGGACGAAACCAGCATGCACAGCCAGGGCAAGAACACACCGTTCCGCGGCTGGGAGCTACCCGGCAGGGCACGCTATACCCTGCGTGACGGGCAGATCATCTTCAACAGTGACGATGTATGAGCGGTAAATCCCGGCGCGGAACTATCAGCCTGGAGACCGCGCAAATACTTTCCCACCAGCCCTGCGCCGGTGAGCAGTATGTGTTACGCGTACAGGCGCCGGACTGTGCCGCAGGCGCGATACCCGGACAGTTCGCCCACCTGGCTTGTGACCCGCTACTGGCCATGCGCAGACCAATCTCTATTATGCGCGCCGATGCACAGCAGGGGTGGGTGGATTTCCTCTATAAAGTGGTCGGACAAGGCACCGCACTGCTGGCACAAAGAAAGGCTGGTGAAACCATCAGTCTGCTGGGTCCGATTGGTCAGCCGTTCAAACCCGACCAGTCCCGACCTCGCCCCCTGCTGCTGGGTGGTGGCGTGGGAATGCCACCCATGATCTTTCTTGCCGAGCGACTGAAACGGGAAAGTGTCTACCAGCCGCTGGTGTTGCTGGGATCGGAAGTTCCGTTTCCATTCAGTCAACGCCCGTCACAGATCATAATTCCGGGTATCCCCGAGGGCGTGATCGGCGCAATGCCATTGCTGGAAGACTGGGGCATTCCCACACGGCTGGCCAGCCTGCAGGGTTATCCCGGCTGTTTTGACGGCTATATTACCGAGCTGGCGCGTTGCTGGCTGGACAGCCTTGATGAACAGCAACGCGCAGAAGTGGAAATCTTCGCCTGTGGTCCACATCCCATGCTGGAGGCTGCCGCCAGTCTGGCGAAGCAGTATAAGCTGCCTTGCCAGGTGTCACTGGAAGAGTTTATGGCCTGTGCAGTAGGTGGTTGTGCAGGCTGCGTTGTGGAAGTACAAACAGCGCAGGGTACGGCAATGAAACGGGTCTGTGTCGACGGCCCGGTATTCGACGCTTACACGGTCTTCGGCACCTGAACCGCCTTACTCGACCAGCGTCACACCCTCGAGCGCATTTGTGGCATCGAGGTCGCTGTCTTTCAGTTTGATCATCAGGCGCACTTCGTTGGCTGAATCCGCGTAGTGAATAGCGTCCTCCTGGGTGATTTCACCTTCCCGGTACAACTCGTACAAGGCCTGGTCAAAAGTCTTCATACCCTGCTGGTTGGAGCGCTTCATCAATTCCTTGAGCTCGTGAACCGCACCTTTGCGGATTATATCCGCAGCCAGTGGCGTGTTGATCAGCACTTCGACCGCTACCCGGCGCCCCTTGCCGTCCGGTGTGGGAATAAGCTGCTGGGCCAGGATCGCTTTCAGGTTCAGTGACAAGTCCATCAGCAACTGGTCACGGCGGTCTTCCGGGAAGAAGTTGATTATACGGTCCATCGCCTGGTTGGCGTTATTGGCATGCAGTGTTGCCAGACACAGGTGGCCGGTTTCCGAAAAGACAATCGCGTGGTCCATGGTTTCACGGGTACGGATCTCGCCAATCAGAATAACGTCCGGCGCCTGACGCAAGGTATTCTTGAGTGCCGTGCCGAAAGAATCGGTATCAATACCGACTTCGCGCTGGGTGACGATGCAACCGGCGTGCTGGTGCATATACTCGATCGGATCCTCAATGGTAATGATATGCCCGGTACTGTTGTGGTTACGGTAACCGATCATCGATGCCAGTGACGTTGACTTACCGGTACCGGTAGCGCCGACGAAAATAATCAGGCCGCGTTTGGTCATAGCCAGGTTCTTGACGATCGGCGGCAACGTCAGGTCTTCAATGGTTGGGATCTTGGTCTCGATACGGCGCAGCACCATGCCACAGTGGTTGCGCTGATAAAATGCGCTGACACGAAAACGGCCAACGCCCGACGCACTGATGGCAAAGTTACATTCGTGATTCTTGTCGAAGTCCTTGCGCTGCCCGGCATCCATCACGCTCAACACCACCTCGCGTGCCTGCTCGGGCGTCAACGTCGACTGTGATACCGGCTTGATGCGACCGTTGACTTTCATACTGGGTGGCATGCCTGCGGTGATAAACAGGTCAGAGCCCTGCTTGTGAACCAAAAGCTTCAGTAAAGAGTTAAAATCCATCGTGTGTCCCGGTTGTTCAGTTTTCTAGCGGAAGTCATCTTTGTTCATGGCCTTGGCTTTGGCATCAAGACGATTAATCAGGCCACGCTGAACCAGTTCCTGGAGGTTCTGATCGAGGGTCTGCATGCCAACCGCCTGCCCGGTCTGGATCGAAGAGTACATCTGCGCGACCTTGTCTTCGCGAATCAGGTTACGAATCGCCGGTGTACCAATCATGATTTCGTGGGCCGCTATTCGACCACCACCTGTTTTCTTCAGCAGGGTCTGTGCAATAACCGCGCGCAGCGATTCTGACAGCATGGAGCGCACCATGTCTTTTTCCGCAGCGGGGAATACATCAATAATACGGTCAATGGTCTTGGCGGCGGAACTGGTGTGCAATGTACCGAAAACCAGATGCCCGGTTTCTGCAGCAGTCAACGCCAGCCTTATGGTTTCCAGGTCACGCAGCTCACCGACCAGGATAATGTCGGGATCTTCGCGCAGAGCCGAGCGCAACGCTTCGTTGAAGCCATGCGTATCGCGATGCACCTCGCGCTGGTTGACCAGGCACTTCTTGCTTTCGTGCACGAATTCAATTGGATCCTCAATAGTAAGGATATGTTCGAAGCGTTCGTTGTTGACGTGATCGACCATCGCCGCCAGCGTGGTGGATTTACCGGAACCGGTCGGCCCGGTCACCAGCACAATACCGCGCGGCTGGTCAGCGATTTCCTTGAAGCTCGCAGGACAACCCAGCTCCTCGAGTGTCAGGATGGTCGACGGGATGGTACGGAATACGCCGCCCGCGCCACGGTTGTGATTGAAGGCGTTAACACGGAAGCGTGCCAGGTTGGGAATTTCAAAAGAGAAGTCAGTTTCCAGGAACTCCTCGAAGTCCTTGCGCTGCTTGTCGTTCATGATGTCGTATATCAGACTGTGAACCGTTTTATGATCCAGGGCCGGCACGTTGATACGGCGAATATCGCCATCGACACGAATCATGGGCGGCAGACCCGCGGAAACGTGCAAATCAGACGCGTTGTTTTTAACACTGAAGGCGAGTAACTCGGCAATATCCATGTGCTTTCCCTTTGCTGGTTCTGGGATTCCTTATCGTCAGCCGGTCGCAGAACTTGACCTTTCCGGCAGCCGACCCGGGCAAGTATAGTCTGCAGCCCCGGATACTGTAAAAGGAGGGATTTTGCGCTTGTATCAGGCATTTATGATCCTGTATTGTCTGCGCCATGAAAACAACCCGACTCGCATTTATCGGCGCCGGCAACATGGCGCGTAGCCTGATCAGCGGCCTGATTGCCGATGGCTGGGATCCTGCTGGTATTTCAGTTTCAGACCCGGACAGCGGGCAGCTCACCGCACTCACCAGCTGCTTTCAGGTGCATACGGATACCGATAATCGCAGTGTTGCGGAAACCAGCGAGGTTCTGGTGCTCGCGGTAAAGCCCCAGGTTATTCAGGGAGTTGCCGAAGATCTCAGCGCCACGGTGCAGAAGCAGGCGCCGCTGGTGATATCCATCGCAGCGGGTATCCGTAGTACTGACCTGCAACGCTGGCTGGGCGGAAGCTGCGCGCTGGTGCGCTGCATGCCCAACACGCCGGCCCTGGTGCAGAGCGGCGCCACTGCCCTGTATCCCAACGAACAGGTATCCAGCGAGCAAAAAGACCTGGCCGAAACCATCCTGCGTGCGGTCGGTCTGGCGCTGTGGGTGGAAGACGAGGCGCTGATGGACGCCGTTACTGCCTTGTCAGGCAGCGGCCCCGCCTACTTCTTCCTGGTGATCGAAGCCTTGCAGGAAACCGGGATAGCCCTTGGCCTGAACGAAAAAACCGCCAGATTGCTGGCCCTGCAAACGGCATTTGGTGCAGCAAAAATGGCGCTGGAAAGCAGCGAGGACGCCTCTGTATTGCGCCAGCGTGTCACCTCCCCGGGTGGCACAACCGAAAAAGCGCTCGCCGTACTGGAAGCGGGCGGAATAAGAACTCTGTTTAATGATGCCCTGACAGCCGCCCGGGACCGTTCCCGGGAACTTGCACAGCAACTTGGAGGAAAATGATGGGCAGTAACTACGTCAGCAACCCCATCGAATTCCTGATCAATACCCTGTTCGGCCTTTACATACTGACGGTAATGCTGCGCTTTATACTGGCCATAGTTCGCGCCGATTTTTACAACCCTGTCAGTCAGTTCCTTGTAAAAGTCACCAATCCGCCACTGCTCCCACTGCGCAAACTCATCCCCAGTATCGGTAAAGTAGATACCAGCTCGCTGGTTCTGATGCTGGCTCTGCAAATGGCCTCATTTGGTTTGATCGCGCTGTTGCGCGGTGGACAGATTTCCCTCGGGGCGCTTGTCATACTGTCGATAGCCGAACTGGTGGGGCTGCTATTGAACGTCTTTCTGTTCGCTATTTTCATTCAGGTAATCCTGAGCTGGGTAAACCCGGGCACCTACAATCCGGTGGTTTCGCTTTTATACAGCATCACCGAACCGGTCCTGCGGCCCTGCCGACGCCTGATACCACCAATGTCAGGTATGGATCTGTCCCCGCTGGTGGCATTGATTGCAATACAGCTGGCCAAAATGCTGCTGTTGCCGCCGCTGCTTCAGCTGGCGCACTGACCTTTCCCGCATGCCGAAGCCCGGGAGGGTATCCCGGCGCCCGAACTGTGAACCAGTTCACATGCGCCCTGCCCCGTCCCGGCATGCGCTAACTATTTAAAAAACGGACTAAAGAGCACTTACTTCCGGCCGCTAGGGGTGTCGGACGCACCAAAGCGTAAACCCGTCTGTGGCCGGCGGCAATTAAAAATAACTTTCAGGAACGTGTTGCATGAAGCAGGACCAACTCGACCAACGCCTGGACTCCTGCACGGCATGGCGTGAGAAACTGATTCACACAATCCAGAATTTCCAGGGCTGGCTGGAGGAGAACGAGCTGGCTTCAGCAGAGCAGGAATTCAGGATATTCGAAACCATAGAAGCATTGAGCAAGGACCGCCTCACAATCGCCTTCGTGGCAGAATTTTCGCGCGGCAAGACCGAGCTCATTAACGCCCTGTTCTTTGCTAATTACGGTCAGCGCCTGCTACCTTCCGAGGCCGGTCGCACCACCATGTGCCCGACCGAGTTATTTCACGACCCGGATTACGCCGAGGCCTATATCCGGCTGCTGCCTATCGAAACCCGTCTGCGGGATCAAAGTATCGCCGAACTGAAACAGGACCCCATACAGTGGACACAAATCCAACTCAACGTCAGTGATCCGGAGCAGGTGTCACAGGCACTGCACGAAGTCATAAAGACCCGTCAGGTACCTCTGGCAAGGGCACGGGAAATGGGGCTGTATGATGAAAGCAGTGACCCGTATTTCCGGGCCCACGGCAATCCACCTGAGCAGGTCGAAATCCCGCACTGGCGTCATGCGCTGATCAGTTTTCCCCACGAGCTGCTCAAAAAAGGGCTGGTAGTACTGGATACCCCGGGACTGAACGCCATGGGTAGCGAACCTGAACTGACCCTGAACATGCTGCCTTCCGCCCAGGCCGTGATGTTCCTGCTGGCGGCAGACACCGGTGTTACCCACAGCGACATGGATATGTGGGAGCATCATGTACGTACTGTGCGCGACCAGGCCGACCAGAACCTGGTCGTGGTACTGAACAAAATCGACACCCTGTGGGATGAGCTCAAGGATTCTTCCAGCATTAACGCCAGTATCGAAGCACAGCGCCTGTCGAGCGCCGAACAACTGCAGGTTGATCCTGCCCAGGTATTCCCGATTTCGGCACAGAAAGGCCTGCTCGGGAAAGTACGCGATGACCTGCAACTATTGAAAAAAAGCCGTCTGCCGGAACTGGAAAAATTCCTGGTAGAAACCGTGCTGCCCGGAAAACAGGAAATCATGCGTAATAACGTGGTTTCACAGATCGGCAGCCTGGTTGATGACAACCTGAAGCTGCTTGAAAACCGCAAGAACAAGAGCACTGGCCAGCTTACTGAGTTGCGCTCACTGCGTGGCAAGAATGCTGACGTCATCATGCACCTTATGGCCAAATCACGCGAGGAGCAGACCGCTTACCTGCGCAATGTGGAAAGCTTTCAGAGCAGTCGCCGCCTGTTGCAAAACCAGGCACGCAGCATGCTGGAATCGCTCAGCATGGATACGCTCGACCGGCTTATCAACAAAACACGCGACAGTATGACCCACAGCTGGACAACGGCCGGCCTGAAACGCGGCATGGAAACCTTTTTCGACGGTGCACGTGACGCCATGGAACAGGTCAGCAGTCACGCCGAGCAGACCCGGATGCTGATACGTGCAACCTACAAGAAATTTCACGAAGAACACGGCCTGCCGCAAATCACGCCAAAGCAATATTCAGTCTCACGGTTTTCAACAGAACTCGAGCGCCTCTACCAGGAAGCAGAGACTTTCCGGCGCAGCCCCGTTACAGCCATGACCGAACAGTCCTACGTAACAAAGAGATTTTTTATTTCGCTGGTCAGCCACACCCGCAGCCTGTTCTTCAAGGCGAACCAGGATGCCAATGCCTGGCTTAAGGAAGTTATGAACCCACTGGTCAGGCAGATAAAGGAACACAAGGCCACCATGGAGAAACGACTGGAGACTCTGCGGCGTATCAGCGAATCCCGGGATACCCTGGAAGTACGCATCAAGGAACTTGATGCGAGTCTGCGTGAGACCAAGAAACAAATTGACACCTTGCAACAGATGAGCCATACCATAAACACACCGCTGCCCGGCGTGACAAGCGACGCGGACGCACGTATGGAAAAAGAAGAAGCCATAGTATAAATTTTCCCTGAGAGTGGAATGCCCGCAAGCGGGGACGGGGTCAACCCTCCCCGCTTTTTCTATTTCCCCCGCAATCATCCCCGGTTTAGTCTATAGTTTGACTGGAGACCCGGATTCACCAGCAAGGAGAAAATTGATATGTACAAGAAATATCTGTTGCCATTCCTGTTCAGCACCCTGATCACCCTGACAGGCGCAGCCCATGCGGAAAACTCCCAGGATTTTGGTGACTATGTAGTCCATTTCAACGCCCTGAACACCAACTACCTGCCGCCTGCGGTACTGCGCGAATATGGCATCCAACGCAGCAAGAACCGCGGCATGATCAATATCGCGGTGTTGCGGAAAATACTGGGGACAACCGGCAAACCCGTGGAGGCTGATATTAGCGCGTCCGCCAGCAACCTTACCGGTCAAAAACGTAATATCAAACTGCGCGAAGTACGCGAAGATACGGCTATTTACTACATAGGGACTTTTCCGATTACACACGAAGAAACCCTGCGTTTCACCGTCCAGGTGAAACCGGAAGGTGGCGGTGAAGCCCACAAGGTAAAGTTCACGCACCAGTTCTTCACGGACTAAGCCTGAACAGGGAATACAAACCGAAAAATATAACCAGTAATCCCGCAAGCTGTCGGGTGCGCCGCTCGCGCACCCGGGCAGACAGCCATGTTGCGGCTGCGCCCATCGCCAGCAGGTTCGGCAAGGTCCCCAGGCCGAAACTGAGTAACAGTGCTGCACCGTCCAGTGGGCTACCCGTGGATATGGACCATACCAGCACGCTGTAGACCAGTCCGCAGGGCAACCAGCCCCACACCAGCCCCAGCAGGAACGCCTGCCTGGGAGACTTTACCGGCAGGAAACGCCGCCCCAGGGGCTCCAGTCCCGACCACACCCAGCCGCCGGCACGTTCAACCTGCGCAAGGCCCTGCCACCAGCCGCCCAGGTACAGGCCCAGCGCGACCATAAACAGGGCGGCGAGAACCTGTAAAAACAGCTGCACCTGCTGGAGCCCGCTCCAGTTGGCCGCCAGCCAGCCGACCCCGCCCAGTAATGCGCCTGCCAGCGTATAACTCGTAATTCGTGCCGCGTTGTATGCCAGCAGGTAACGCCAGCGCGCGAAACCAGTGCGCTCCGCTTCCGGGAGACCAAACGACAGCGCCGTGACAATCCCTCCACACATAGCGACACAATGCACACCACCGAGCAATCCAACGAGAAATGCAGAAATCAGCGAAACATCAATAAGCATGTCAGGCAATAATGAAGGAAATGAAAGCAGATTCAAATCTGCCTGCATCTCGTGTTAAATACCCTGAATTCAGATAACTGACCCTATGACCACAAACACCACCGAAACCGCCAACCAGAAACTGCTGCACTCAAAGTTATTCTGGGTGGGCATCCTGTATTTTGCCGAAGGCTTCCCGCTGGGCGTGTTTTACGACGTGTTCCCGGTTCACTTCCGAACCCAGGGTGTCGAGCTGTGGAAAATCGGCTTTATGAGCCTGCTGGGCCTTGCCTGGACGCTGAAGTTCCTTTGGGCCCCTGCCATAGATCATTACCGGCACCATCGGCGCTGGATGCTGGTGGTGGACCTGGTAATGGCCACGGTCATGGCCGTATTTGCCTTGCACTCTGATTTCGGCCCCTGGGTATGGTGGGCCATCGGCCTGTTTACGTTGATGTCTGCAACCAATGATATTGCCATCGACGGCTACACCATCGAAATGCTCAACAAGCGCGAACTGGGGCTGGCCAACGGCTTGCGCATCGGCTTTTACCGGGTCGGGATGCTGGCATCGGGTTTTGCACTGATGCTGTCCGATGTATGGGGCTGGACCGGCACCTACCTGGCTGCCACAGCTATTTTCATTGCCAGCGGTATCGCCTGCCTGCTCGCGCCCAGAGAGGTCAGCAAAGCGGGCAGTGGCAGCCTCGGTATCAGGCATGAGCTGAAAGCGCTTCTTGTCCACCCCGCCGCGTTCAGTCTGGTGGTCCTGTTCCTGCTGGGCGCACTCTGGCTGGCCGACAATAGCGTTCACTGGTCAAAGACACTGGAAATGTTCTGGCCCACTGCATTTATCATCGCAGGCGCACTGATACTGGGCGGATGGATTTTTTCCCGAACCTCGCACAAGATAAAGGCGCAGGAACAGCGCACCCCGCTGAGTGAAGGCCCGATGTTCGGCACACTGTTTGAGATGTTGAAACGGCCTTATATCATCCCGGTCATTATCTTCGTACTGATCTTCAAGCTCGGCGACAGCTCCATGGGCTTTATGATCAAACCCTTCTGGGTTGATGTCGGGTTTACGGCTGGCGAAATCGGTCTGGTGTCGGTCAATATCGGGCTGGCCCTTTCCATCGCCGGCGGCATTACCGGTGGCTGGTACACCGACCGATCCGGGATATTCAAAGCACTTTGGGTGCTGGGACTGTGGCAGGCCCTGTCCAATCTGGGTTATGCCTATGCCGCATCTGCGCTGCCACTGGCCGAGTCCGGTGCCGTGCTCAGCGAATCACAACGCTGGCTGATGTATGCGGCGAGCGCGCTGGAGTCTTTTACCGGGGGGCTCGGCACGGCAGCCTTTCTGGCCTTCCTGATGGCCATCGTCAATAAAACGCATTCGGCAACCGAGTATGCGATTTATTCATCGATTTTCGCGCTCAGCCGCTCATTAGCAGGCTGGGCCGGTGGTTTTGGTGCGCAGATAATGGGCTATGCCGATTATTTTCTACTGACTTTCTTTCTCGCTTTTCCCGCGTACCTTCTGTTGCCATGGGCCAGACATATGATGACCTACGCCGAAAAGCAAAAGGAATTCGGCCAACACTGAAGCCGCGTTTTAAGCCAGCGGGTAGTCATAATCCATGATCAGCGGTGCATGGTCGGAAAAGCGTTTTGCCTTGTAGATCCTTGCAGCTTTTACCTTGTCGGCCATACCCGGTGTCACCACCTGGTAGTCGATACGCCAACCCACATTTTTCTCCCAGGCCCGGCCGCGGTTTGACCACCAGGTATATTGGTCAGGCCGCTGGTCAACGGCGCGGAATGCATCGACATAACCTGCCGGGCCCAGCAACTCATCCATCCAGCTACGCTCTTCAGGCAGAAAACCGGAATTTTTCTGATTACCCCGCCAGTTTTTCAGATCGATCTGCCGGTGCGCGATATTCCAGTCACCACAGATAACATACTCGCGGCGTTTGCGCCGTAATTTGCGCAGGTAGGGCATAAACCGCTCCATCATGGCGAATTTCTTCTGCTGGCGTTCCTCGCTGGAAGAACCGGAGTGCATGTACAGTGAGATAACACTCAGCGCACCGAACTGAACCTCAAGGTAGCGGCCCTCTGCATCCACATCCGGCCAACCCAGGCCCTCGATCACCTTGTCCGGCTTGCGCCGGCAATAAATTGCGACTCCGCTGTATCCCTTCTTCTCGGCATCATGGAAACAGGCGTGAAAAGCTCGTGGCCAGAACACTTTGTCCTCGAGCTGGTGAACCTGTGCCCTGGTTTCCTGAATACAGATCACATCGGCACGCTGACGATTCATCCAGCTGAAAAACCCTTTGCGGGCCGCAGCCCGAATACCGTTCACGTTCACAGTGATAATGCGCATGCGTTCTCCTGTCTGGCAAGGCCGTGTATCATACCCGAGCTTTTTAGCCGCGGTGGAAACCCATGCAGCCATACAAAAAAGAATTTCTGGAATTCGCCATCCAGGCCGGTGTTCTGCGCTTTGGTGAATTTACCCTCAAATCAGGCCGTACCAGCCCCTATTTCTTTAATGCCGGTCTGTTCAATACCGGTCAGCACCTCGCCCGACTCGGGCGTTTCTACGCCCAGGCCATCGTCGATGATGGCATCCGCTTTGACGTGTTGTTCGGTCCGGCTTACAAGGGTATTCCACTCGCAGCTGCCACGAGTATCGCCCTCGCAGATCACCACGATCTGAATGTCCCCTACTGTTTCAACCGCAAGGAAGCCAAGGATCACGGCGAAGGCGGCAATCTGGTAGGCGCTCCCCTGCAGGGCGATATTCTGATCATCGATGACGTAATCACCGCCGGCACAGCCATTCGTGAATCACTGGCCATCATCGACAGGGCCGGCGCCAGGGCTGCCGGTGTTGTCATCGCCCTTGACCGCCAGGAACGTGGCCAGAGCGAACGCTCCGCCATCCAGGAAGTGGAACAGGATCTGGGCCTGAAAGTCACCAGCATAATAAAGCTGGAAGAGCTGCAGGAATTTCTGACGAATAAATCCGATTACAGGGCGGCCCTGCAAACCATCAACAGATACAGGGAACAGTACGGGGTATAGTCAACCCACAATCAGCTTCAGGCCAATCACCAGAGCGATCACTTCAAACGCCCGCTTGATCCAGCGGTTTCCTTTGCTGATCGCCAGGTGCGCTCCAAAATAGCCGCCCAGCAATGATCCAGCCAGCAACACCGGCACCCAGCGCCAGTGAATCTCGGCTAAAAGTCCCAGGGTGACTGCCCCTGCACCGTTCCAGAAGACTCCCACCAGAATCAGTGTATAGGCAATCGCTCGCCGGTAATCAAAGCCAAACCAGCGTACCAGCCACAGCGTAACGAACAATCCGGTACCGGAGGTCAATGAACCGTTCAGCACACCGATCCCGAACAACCCCAGACCGCCAGTCAGAAAACCTCTGAAATCCCGGTGCCTGACTGTGTTCACCTGCCCCAGACCAGGGTTCAGACAGGAATACAGCCCGAGCCCCAGAGTCAAAATTCCGAGCGCAATTTCCGCGCTACGCCCCGGGATGCCGATAATCACGTTTGCACCCAGCACCACCCCCGGCAAACCCGTCGCAAGTATGAATAATGCAAGGGTTTTTTCCAGGCCTCCCTCCCTCAAGTGGCGCACCGTCGCGCCGATACCCAAGGCAACACTGGCGACTTTGTGGGTTGCCAGTGCTACTACAAACGGGAGACCCAGAAAAATGAGCGCCGGCAGCTGGATCAGGCCGGCACCGCCACCGGAAAACGCTGAAAACAGGTTGGCCGCCAGGGAAATAAGGAACAGCACAAGCTGATCCAGCCAATCCATTATCTACTCACCAGAAGCTTGAACAGAAAGGATATGATCATTAATTTTCATACTAAATGCTGTATGGCACTGGCACTCAGCAGTGTCCTCTGCCTCCCGACTTTACCCTCGCACGCCGGCAAACTCTACAAGTGGGTCGATGATACCGGCCAGATTCGCTATGGTGACCGCATCCCTCCTCAATATGCAAAGAAAAAAAACGAGACCCTTAGCGACCAGGGTATCGTGGTTGAAACAAAGGTCGCGGCAAAAACCCCGGAGCAGATTGCTGAAGAAAAGCGCCAGGCAGCACTAGAGGCTGAACAGGAACGCATCCGCATCGAGATCGCTCGCAGAGACAGCGTCCTGCTGGATACTTTCACCAACGAAGACGAGATGATTATGACGCGTAACGGCAAACTCGAGGCTATCGAGGCCGTAATCCGCGTCACTGGCAGCCGTATCGGAAAAAACAAACAACGCCTTGCCGACCTGAAACTCAGGGCAGCCAATATAGAGCGTTCAGGTAAAGCGGTGCCAAAGAAGCTGCTGCGAGAGATCTCCGATACCCGTAACCAGATTCAGTCCAATACCAGTTACATCGCCAACCGCGCGGACGAACAGCGGCGAATCCGGGAAGTATTCGAAGCTGACATCAATCGTTTTCGTGAACTAAAGGCGGCTCAGGCCAGGCTGGCAGCGGACTAAAACCGGTTAGCCGCGTATCAGGGTTCCCACACCCTCATCGGTAAACAACTCAATCAGCACCGCGTGTGCAATGCGTCCGTCGATAATATGCGCGCTGCGCACACCCGACTTAACCGCGGACAGGGCACACTGTATTTTCGGCAACATGCCACCATGAACAGTACCATCCGCAATCAACTCGTCGACTTCGCCGGAGGTCAGTCCGGTCAGCAGCTCACCCTGCCTGTCGAGCAAGCCCCCGGTGTTGGTTAACAGGATCAGTTTTTCTGCTCCCAGCACCTCAGCCACACGCCCTGCCACCAGATCCGCATTGATATTGTAGGAATGCCCGTCCTCACCGACGCCTATCGGTGCGATAACGGGTATAAAGCCACCCGACACCATCATATCCACAATCGATGTATCTACACTGGCTACTTCGCCTACGTAACCAATATCAATAATCTCCGGTGCATCGAGCTCAGGTGAGTTTCTGGAAATGGACATCTTGCGCGCACGAATCAGGTCACCGTCCTTGCCGGTCAGGCCTACCGCGCGTCCGCCGTGGCGGCTAATGAGGTTAACGATATCCTTGTTGACCAGCCCACCCAACACCATTTCCACAACGTCCATGGTTTCACTGTCGGTGACGCGCATACCATCTACAAACCGGCTTTCCTTTCCGATCTTCTCCAGCACCTGGCCAATCTGCGGGCCACCCCCGTGTACGACTACCGGATTGATCCCGACAAGCCGCATCAACACAATGTCACGTGCAAACCCGCTTTTAAGCTGCTCATCCACCATGGCGTTACCGCCGTATTTAACGACCACGGTCTTGCCACGAAAGCGGCGGATATAGGGAAGCGCCTCACCCAGAACCCGGGCGACTTCGGCGGCTTTTCCTGGACCAGGATTCATAATCAGAACGGTAACAACAGACCAGGATCCACCTGCAACATGACTCTGCGGAACTCATCCTGAATACTGCTGAGGGCAAGCTCATCATCGGCCTCGAACCGCAGCACCAGGCATGGTGTGGTATTGGAGGCGCGCACCAGACCCCAGCCTCTTTCAAACTCGGCCCGCAAACCATCTATCGTCGCTATCCGTGCATTTTCAAAATGAGCACTGTTGAGCAGTTTCTCCATGAACAGCTGCGGTTCACCTTCGGCCATCGGCACGTTCAACTCGGGTGTACTCATGCTGTCCGGCAAAGTCGCAAACAGGTCACTGGAACTGCTTTGCTGGTTGGCGAGTATCTCCAGCAGGCGCGCCGCAGAATACAGCGCGTCATCAAACCCGAACCAGCGTTCCTTGAAAAAAATATGACCACTCATTTCACCGGCCAGCAGGGCGCCGGTTTCCTGCATCCTGGCTTTTATCAGAGAGTGACCGGTCGCACACATCAGTGGTTCCCCACCGTGTTCGGCGACAACCTCGGCTACATGACGCGAACTTTTTACGTCATAAATGATTTGCGCACCCGGATTGCGCGACAGTACGTCAATGGCCAGCAACATCAGCAACCGGTCCGGCCAGATGATTTCACCCTGCGAGCTGATAACGCCGATGCGGTCACCGTCACCGTCAAAGGCAATACCCAGCTCCGCTCCCTGTTCCTGCACCACCTGTATCAGTGCTGCAAGGTTTTCTGCTTTACCCGGATCCGGGTGGTGATTGGGAAAGTTACCGTCAACTTCACAGAACAGTTCAACGACCTCGCACCCCAGCGCCCGCAGCAGTTGCGGCACTACCTCGCCGGCCACTCCGTTGCCACAATCCACCACCACCTTGATCGGCCGCACAACCTGTACATCAGACTTGACCCGCTCGATATAGTCAGGCAGCACATCCACTTCCTCTACACTGCCTTCACCGGTCAGCATATCGCCCGATTCAATACGCTTACGCAAGCTGTCTATAGCCTCATTGGCAAGCGTCTCGCCACCCAGGACAATCTTGAAGCCATTGTAGTCTCTCGGATTATGACTACCGGTAACCATGACACCGGAATTGGCGCCCAGGTGCTGTGCGGCAAAGTACAGCACAGGTGTTGGTATCTGCCCGATATCCTTGACATCACGACCGGTCACTTTCAGGCCGCGAATCAGCGCTGTCATCATGTCGGGTCCCGACAAACGCCCGTCGCGCCCGACCACCACTGTCTGCTCACCGCGGAAGTACGCCTCGCTGCCGATGGCGCGACCGATGTCGTAAGCCAGTTCTTCCGTCAGGGTCTCGCCGACAATGCCGCGTATATCGTAAGCGCGGAATATACCGGGGTCCACCCTGCCTTCTTCAACATCAACCCTGGATATATCCAGAGCACTTTCATCGAACAGCAGGTCGGCAGCGACCTCATCCACAACTTCCCCGTCCCCGGAGGGGGGGGCGCCCTTCGCCTGCCCCTGTTCGGCCTCTACTGCCGGCGCAGCGCGCGCAGCGCGTGAACTGGCAGTTCGCGTCATCAATTCTATGGTGTCGTGCATCTCTGCGAGCGTATTCGAATACTCAGGCTTCACCCGCCCCTCGCTCATATCCTTGACGATGGTGAGCAAAGTCGCCTGATCCTTGCGCAGTGCCAGGCCCATTTTGCGAAACACGAACCAGATCAGGCCAACCAGCAGGATTGCCGCAACCACACTGGCCAACCCCGCTGTGGTCATCAGCACACGGCTACCCAGCTGTGCCCGATCACGCGCCCAGTAAGCCACCCGCCAGCGGCTGCCCGCAATCAGAGCCTGACTGTCCGGTGCCTGCTGTCTGGAATCCGCAGTTCCATAACTTCCAATCACCAACGGCGCTGCACCTGCCACCTGCTGAAGTTCCGCGTAACCATCCAGCTCGCCATGGCCCCACAGTTTCTGTAACATTTGCACCGAGAAGCTCACCATCAGGTGTCCCACAATCCGCCGCCCGGACGGATCGAGTATCCGTCGCACCAGATTTATGTGCTGCTGTGGCGTGCCGGACATGTGAACTTCTACAGGCGGTGGTGTGTCCTGGGTTTCCGAATTCTTCAACATATCCAGTGCGGCATAGCCTATAGGTGGACTGGCCTCCAGATCCACTTCGTCAATACCGGGTGGCAGTAAACGCACCCGCACCGAAGACGGAAACAGATAGGCCAGGGATTCCGCCTCGGCAGCCAGTTCATCTTCAGTACCATTAGTCAGGAGGCGTGCAAGCTGCGGATCCTTGCTGACCAGCTCGGCGGTGGCCGCCTGCCGGTCCACCCACTGCCGGTAACTGCCGGCAAACATGCTGGCTGTCAATTCGGCTTGTTTTTGTTCCGCCGCCCTGAGTTCCAATACCGTTTGCAGGTATACGACAGCAGGGGGTACAACAATTAACAGGATTCCAGCCAGTATCAGCAACAGCATCTGGCTGCGCAGGCTGAAACGGCCGGGCGTGGCAGCCGGGGCATCCTTCGCTGGCCTGGCCCTGGCCTGTTTCTCTTTAGCCGGGCGGAAAGGTAATTTCATCACAGTCCCTGAATAATAGTTTGTCCTGACACGGTTTCCTCAGGCGCGGCCGGTATGACCAAATCCGCCCTCCCCACGATCGCTATCGACAAATTCCTCGACAACTTCAAATCCGGCGCGTACCACCGGCACGAAGATCATCTGCGCGATCCGCTCACCCGGTTCGATGCTAAATGCACTGTGTCCACGGTTCCAGCAAGACACAAAAAGCTGCCCCTGGTAATCGGAGTCGATCAGTCCGACCAGGTTGCCCAGCACAATCCCGTGCTTGTGACCCAGACCTGATCTCGGTAGCAACATGGCCGCCAGATCCGGGTCGGCTATATGTATAGCCATTCCGGTGGGCAACAACTCGGCCTGACCTGCTTCCAGCGTAAGCGTCTTATCCAGGCAGGCGCGCAGGTCCACGCCCGCAGAACCATCAGTCGCATAGTCAGGTAACGGGAATTCATTGCCAATGCGCGGGTCAAGAATTTTAAGCTGAATGCTTTGCATGATTCTCCGAAGACTCGTCCGTCGTAGTTTGATTGGTATAAAGGTCAGCGATCTGTTCAACCAGCTGGTCCGCCAGCCGGTTTTTGGCTGCTACCGGCAACAGGTGCTCTCCGCCCTCCCAGACCAACAGGAGTTCGTTATTATCGCTTTCGAAACCCAGCCCCCCCCCGACCTGGTTGGCAGCGATCATTTCCACACCCTTGTGCATACGCTTTTTGCGGGCGTTCTGTTCCAGTTGCTCGGTCTCGGCGGCAAAACCGACGCACCATGGCCGTTTTTCCAGTGCCGCCACCATTGCCAGAATATCCGGCGCCGGCTCCAGTTGCAGCGACCAGCCGCTTGCCTGCTTTTTGATTTTTTGCGGCTCGGGGGCAACCGGCCGGTAATCCGCCACTGCGGCTGCGGCAATAAAAATGTCGCAGTCCGCGATCCGTATCAGCACCGCTTCAAGCATATCCTGTGCAGACTCCACCACCACCCGCTGTACGCCGGCTGGCGCATCCAGCGCGACCGGGCCACTGACAAGCTCGACGCTGGCTCCTGCTTCGCGGGCTGCCCGGGCAACTGCATAGCCCATTTTCCCCGAACTTCGGTTGCCGAGGAAACGCACCGGATCCACCGCTTCACGCGTGGGACCTGCAGTAACTACGACTTTCAGACCCGCCAGACGCCCGTTGGCAAAAGAATCCGACAAGACCTGCCGCAGGGCCTGTGGCTCCAGCATGCGGCCCGGACCAACATCCCCACAGGCCTGCTCACCCGTGTCAGGACCACACACCTGCACGCCTCGCTCGAGCAGGCACTGCACGTTGTCACGGGTGGCGGCATGGCGCCACATCGCCTGGTTCATGGCCGGTGCGACCAGCAACGGGGCCTCGCTGGCCAGACAAACGGCTGCCAGCAGCTCATCAGCACGGCCCTGTGCCAGGCGTGCCAGGGTATCCGCACTCGCCGGTGCAATCAGGATACGCTCCGCCCAACGCGCCAGTTCGATATGATCCATACCGGTCTGATCGTCCGACCAGTCACACCAGACGGGCTCACCACTCAGCGCCTGAAAGGTCCGGGCAGTCACAAAACCGGTCGCAGCGGGTGTCATAAGTACGCGCACAACAGCACCCGCAGCACGCAGCTGACGCACAAGTTCGGCGCTTTTATAGGCAGCGATACCGCCACACACACCGAGCAGAATCCGTTTTTCGGCAAGCAGGTTCATTGATAAGGAGTGTACCAGAACCAACGCCTCCGAAAAGGACAGCCTTTACAAAGGACTGCCGGCATTCCATGATCACGGCTGAGCGGCGGATATGCGACTCTGTATATCTGCAACGTTGGCTACACGGATACTGGACAACAAGGAGGTTATCCATGCCGATCAGCGACTGGCCGGCGGCCGAACGGCCGCGTGAAAAACTATTGTCTCTCGGGCCCAGCGCCCTTTCAGATGCCGAGTTACTGGCGATATTCCTGCGCACCGGGCTGCCCGGGCTCAACGCTGTCGAACTGGCGCGCGACCTGGTCAGGGAATACGGCGGACTACGCGCGTTGTTACAGGCCGATCGAAAACGCTTTTGTGACACCCGTGGACTGGGCAATGCCAAATATGCCCAGCTGCAAGCAGTTCTGGAACTGGCCCGGCGCCACCTGGGCGAAAGCCTGATGCGCAGTGATGCGTTGAAAAACCCGGCCGATACCCGGCGTTACCTGACCGCACAGCTGCGTGACTACCCCTACGAAGTTTTTGCCTGTCTGTTTCTGGACAGCCGTCACCGGCTGATCTGCTACGAGGAACTGTTCCGGGGGACGATTGATGGCGCCAGCGTGCATCCCCGGGAAGTCATACGTCGCGCCCTGCAGCACAATGCGGCGGCTGTCATCCTGGCACACAACCATCCGTCGGGTGTTGCCGAGCCCAGCGACGCTGACCGGCGCATCACCCGGCGGCTGAAAGACGCACTGGGACTGGTCGATATTCGCGTACTGGATCATATCGTTATCGGTGACCAGACCGCAGCCTCCTTTGCTGAACTTGGTCTATTGTAACCTTATGAAATATATTATTATATTTTGAGCATTGCACAGATTGCAGCACTGTTATCGGCATACCCCGGATAGCTTCCGGCCTTGTCTGCAGTGACCCGGTCTGGTATAAAGCGCGGTTCTCGTTGTCCGCCCCTGGCGGGCCGTGCAAGAATTTGAGGAATTGAGCAATGTCCAAAGTCTGTCAGGTTACCGGGAAGCGCCCTGTAGCGGGCAACAATGTTTCCCACGCGCATAACAAAACCCGCCGCCGGTTCCTGCCGAACCTGCATTCTCACCGTTTCTGGGTGGCATCTGAAAATCGCTGGGTGAAACTTCGCGTGTCTTCCAAAGGCATGCGTATTATCGATAAACAGGGCATAGATACGGTTCTGGCCGATATGCGCGCCCGTGGCGAAAAAATCTAGGGAGAACGATCATGCGTGACAAGATCAAGCTCGTGTCCAGCGCCGGGACCGGCCATTTTTATACCACAACCAAAAACAAGCGCACCACGCCTGACAAGCTGGAAATGAAAAAATACGATCCGGTCGTGCGCAAGCATGTGACTTACAAGGAAGCGAAAATCAAGTAGGCCATCCGCGCTTCGTACAGATCAGAAAGCCCGGTTGCACCGGGCTTTTTTGTTTCAGAAAGTCAGCCAGCTTGCCGCTCTTAAACCTGTAGCCTCGCCCTGATTCACAAGCATCTGAATCTGTTAAACTTTAACCAAACAACGGAACAGAGCAGTGAGCGATATATTCATCGGCCGCCAGCCCATATACGACCGCAAGCTCGGCGTGTATGCCTACGAACTGCTGTTTCGAACAGCAGATATGAACAGGGCGGCCATTACTGATGGTGACAAAGCCACGTCGGACGTCATCATCAATACCTTTCTGGAAATCGGCCTGGACAACATTGTCAGCAACCGCCTGGCCTTTATTAACCTGACGCGTTCGTTTTTCGTCAACGAACACTCGATTTCCCTGCCCAAAGACCGCGTGGTACTGGAACTGCTGGAAGATATTGAGGCTGATGACGAAGTCGTTGCAGGGGTTAAACGCCTCACTGACCAGGGTTACACCATCGCGCTGGATGACTTTATTTACCACGAATCGCTCAAGCCCCTGGTGCAACTCGCGAACATTATAAAAATCGACATCATGGCGCTGGACAGGGACGAAGTCCGCGATCACGTGCAGGCACTGCGCAAACACCCGCTGCGCCTGGTGGCGGAAAAGGTCGAGACCCAGGAAGAATTCGATTACTGCATGGAACTGGGCTTCGATTATTTCCAGGGGTATTTCTTTGCCCAGCCAAAGGTCATTCGTGGCCAGCGCCTGCCCAACAACCGACTCGCCATACTGAAGCTGCTCAGCAGGCTGCAGGATCCGGACATTTCACCACAACAGCTCGAAGACCTGATCGCCCAGGATGTCGCCTTTAGCTACCGGATTCTGCGTTATGTCAATTCAGCGTCATTCGCACTGCCGCGCACTATTGAATCCATACAGCAGGCGGTAGTCATCCTCGGACTGAAAAGCATCAAATCGTGGACCACACTGCTCGCCATGTCGCAAGTGGATAACAAGCCCGCTGAACTGGTTATCACCGCCATGGTGCGGGCAAAAATGGCGGAGGAGCTGGCCAAAGCACAAAAGGCTGATCGCCCGGATTCTTTTTTCACCGTCGGCCTGTTCTCGGCCCTGGATGCGCTGATGGATAACAGCATGGAGGAAATACTCACGCAGCTGCCGCTGGCAGACCATATTTCCGACGCGCTGTTACACCGCCAGGGGATTCACGGTGAGGTTCTGTCCTGTGTACTGGCTTATGAACGCGGCCAGTGGGAGCAGATTAAACCCACCCGGTTGAGCCGCTCCCAAATCCGGGATTGCTACCTGACAGCCGTGCAGTGGGCCGGCGAGATACGTCAGCAACTCATTGAATGAGGCTGCCAGCGGAGTACCGCAACCTTTTTGATCCAGATCAAGGAATAACCATTTATGCAGGCGTAGAGTGGTCTGCGGTTGGACTAGTGATGGGTCTGGAGCAAGGAGGTTAACTGCTCTACCTCCTTGCTCTGATACCTTCTTATCATTGTCTTCCCTTCCCGTCCTTAACCGCAGCGCTTTTGGCGCTGCGGTTTTTTGTTGCGTCAAAGCAATAGCTGGGGAACAATGTCGGCAAATTACAGGCGCAACAGAACCCAGTGAACGACTCAGACAACACGCAGCCCCTGGCAGCCATAGACCTGGGCTCAAACAGCTTTCACATGATTGTTGGCCGTCTGCAAAATGGCCAGCTCCAGCTCATTGACCGGCTACGTGAACCGGTACGACTTGCGGCCGGACTTGATGACAATCAGCAACTGCACCCCGACGTTGCCGAGCGTGCGCTGGACTGTCTGCGGCGCTTTGGCCAGCGTGTGCGTGACCTGCAACCCGGCAATATTCGTGCAGTCGGTACCAATACCCTGCGTATCGCCCAGACCGGCAACGGATTTATCGAGCAGGCACAGGAAGCACTCGGGCACAGCATCGAAGTAATATCCGGTATCGAGGAAGCGCGCCTGATACACCTGGGTGTTGCGCACAGCCTGGCTGACGCAGGCGGCCAAAGGCTGGTTGTTGATATTGGCGGCGGCAGTACCGAACTTATTATTGGCGAGGGTTTTCAGCCGCTTTACCTGGAAAGCCTGTATATGGGCTGCGTCAATATGAGCCAGCGCTTCTTCGCTAACGGCGCAATCAGCAAAAAAGCCATGAAAGACACTATCCTGGCAGCACGCCTGGAACTGCAGGCCAGCAAGGGAACCCTGCGCAGGCTGGGCTGGTCAATGGCAACCGGCTCGTCCGGCACCATCCGTAGCGTGCGCGACGTGGTTCGGGAATCCGGCTGGAGTGACAGTGGCATAACCGCCGATTCCCTGAAGCAGTTACGCAATACCCTGATCGATATCGGGCAGGCAGAAGAGATTGATTTCCCCGCGGTGAACGAAGACCGCAAACCGGTATTCGCCGCGGGCGTGGCGATACTGAGCGCAGTGTTCCAGGCGCTGAAAATAGACCGTATGCTGTACTCTTCAGGCGCGCTACGCGAAGGCCTGTTACACGACCTGCTGGGTCGAATCCGGCATCAGGATATCCGCGAAGCCACTGTCCAGTCGCTCACGCAACGCTACCACGTGGATCTTGATCAGGCGCAACGCGTGGAAAAAACGGCTATTATCCTTGGTAACCAGCTTGTCCGGCAATGGCAATTGTGCCGCGAGGATATAGACCAGTGGCTGCACTGGGCCGCCCTGTTGCACGAAATAGGTCGGGTGATTGCACACAACCAGTACCACAAACACGGTGCCTACCTGGTTGAATATTCGGATCTGGCCGGATTTTCCCTCCTCGACCAGCGCTTCCTTTCGATACTGGTGCGTTGCCACCGTCGCAAGTTTCGCAGACTGCTGGTGGAGGCACTGCCCGAAAACCGGCAGCAGCAAGCCATACGCCTGTGTATCCTGCTGAGGTTGTCTGTTCTGTTACACCGTAACCGGGTACAGGCTGAGGACCCGGACATCAAGGTATCTGCGACGGACCAATCAATACAACTGAAATTTCCGCAGGGCTGGCTGGAACAACATCCACTTACCCTGGCTGACCTGGACCAGGAAAAGAAACACCTGAAACCGGTGTGCATCAAGCTGGAATACAGCTAGCCGGGCTTTCGATCCATCAAACTCCTCTGCGCACTGCGCATCCGCTGCTTGCCCGTCGCCAGGCGACGCTTGTATTCGCCGTCTTTATGCAACACCCAGGCCTCGCAGTTATCCGACAGGTACAGTTCCAGCCCGTCCTTGAGAATACGCTGTTTGAGCTTTTTGTCTTCAACAGGGAAAGCAATTTCAACACGCTGAAAGAAATTCCGCCCCATCCAGTCAGCACTGGACAGGTACAGCTCACTTTCACCCTCGTTGTGAAAATAAAAAATGCGCGTGTGCTCCAGAAAACGGCCCACAACAGAGCGTACATGAATATTATCGGACACTCCCGGCACACCCGGACGCAGACAGCACACCCCACGGATAATGCAATCGATCTTCACACCGGCCTGGGACGCTTTATACAGTGCCTTTATAGTCTCGGGCTCGATCAGAGCGTTACATTTAACAATAATGCGGGCAAGCTTGCCGGCACGCGCATGGTCAGCCTCGCACTCGATTTTCCCGATGATTTTTTTGTGCAGGGTAAAGGGCGACTGCAGCATTTTGGACAGTGTCTTGACCTTGCCCAGGCTGGTCAGCAACTGGAATACCCGGCTCGCATCGCGGCCCAGCGCCGGATTGCAAGTCAGCAGACCGTAATCCGTATACAGGCGTGCTGTCCTTGCATGATAGTTCCCGGTACCCAGATGCACATAGTGTCTTAGTTTCCTGGACTCCCTGCGTGTCACCAGCAACATCTTGGCGTGGGTTTTGTAGCCCACCACACCGTATACAACATGTGCCCCGGCCTCCTGCAGGCGGTTCGCCAGCTGGATGTTGGCTTCTTCGTCAAAACGCGCCCGCAATTCGATCACCACGGTGACTTCCTTACCGGCACGTGCCGCCTCTACCAGTGAATTGACTATCGCTGAATCCGGTCCGGTGCGGTACAGAGTCTGCTTGATCGCCAGCACCCTGGGATCGGATGCTGCCTGTTTCAACAGGTCGATAACCGGAAGAAACGAGTCGAACGGGTGGTGCAGAAGAATGTCGCCCGCCTGTATGGATTCAAATATATTCTGGTCAATCGCCAGCCCTTTTGGTCGCTGCGGTGAAAACGGCGGGTACTTCAGATCGGGCCGATCGACCAGATCGTAAATTGCCAGCAGTCGGTTCAGGTTGACGGGACCATTGTCCCGGTACAGGTCATCCTTGTTGAGATGAAAGATATTCAGCAGAAAGTCCTCCATCTCCACTGAACAGTTATCCGCCGCCTCGAGACGAACCCCATCACCATAGCGCCGCGACAATAGTTCACCTTCCACCGCATGCAGCAGGTCGTCGATCTCTTCCTCATCGACAAACAGATCACTGTTGCGGGTCACCCGGAACTGGTAGCAACCTGTCACCTTCATACCGGAGAACAGATCCCCCACGTGTGCATGAATAATGGAGGACAGAAACACAAAATCGTAGGGGCCGTCGCTGCATTCCTCCGGCAGTCGTATCAGGCGGGGTAGCGCCCGCGGCGCCTGTACGATGGCAACACCGCTGGAGCGGCCAAACGCATCCTTGCCTTCCAGTGAAATGATGAAGTTCAGACTTTTATTCAGGATGCGCGGAAATGGATGGGCCGGATCCAGTCCCAGCGGGCTGAGTATCGGCAACAGTTCATGGTTGAAGTAATCAGCTACCCACGCCTCCTGCTGCTCATTCCACTGGCCGCGTTTCAGGAAGCGGATATTTTCCTTTTCCAGTGCAGGTATCAGCTCTTCATTCAGCACATGGTATTGCTCATCGACCAGGCGGTGCACCTCGGCTCTGATGTGGCTCATGACCTCGGCAGGTGAAAAATTGTCCGGACCGGCCTGTACGGAACCGGAGGCAATCCTCTGCTTCAGGCCCGCCACACGGATTTCGAAAAATTCGTCGAGATTGGTGCTGGCAATACACAGAAACTTGAGCCGCTCCAGCAAAGGCACGCTTGACTCCCGGGCCTGTTCCAGTACGCGCCTGTTGAACTGCAGCAAGCTCAGTTCGCGGTTAATATACAGTTCTGGCCGGGAAAGATTAATACTGTCCATAAGCGGGTATTGTAGCGGACATAAACCGGAAAACGTGATGGCTATTATCGAACATCATTGCCGTTCCAGCAAAAGACACCCGCTGTCATGCCGAACCACCGTCCATCCGGGTGCGACCCAGGAGCTTGCCACATCATCAATAATCAATAATGGGCCGCTATACCACTGATTGCTTCCAAGGTCTTCGCGTTTCCAGACCGGAACAGGCTGTTTGACATCCACCAGTGCTGCATACTCAAGGGGCTGCCCACGCGAGCTGCTGCTCTGCTCATACACAGACAGATCGCTGCCACCGGCAGACAGGCCCACACGCAGATTCACCAGTTCCACTTCCGTATCCAGCCTGTGGCCGAAACGCTGCCGGTGAGCGGCGTGGAAATCGATTTCGGCCTGCGCAATGTCACCAAATGGCACATTCAGGGTAAAACTCTGGCCGCGATAACGCAGATCCAGGCTGCATTCCGATCTGGTGTCGGTACGCGTTATACCCTCGGCCTGGAGTTCCGACTGTCCCTGTTCCTCCAGACTCTGGAAACGTTCCCTGAGCTGCGCATCGCGCTGTTCGGCCAGCGGGCGATTCAGGGTATGGGACAGTTGCCGCCCCCTGGGCGCGGCCAGCATACCCAGTGCCGACAACACCCCGGCGTGGACGGGAACCAGCGCGTGCCGCATGTTGAGTGCCTCGGCAAGCGCACAGACGTGCAAGCCACCGGCGCCACCAAACGCCGTGAGCGTATAGGCAGACGGGTCGATGCCACGCTGGATAGAGATGACCCGCAGTGCCTGCGCCATATGCTCGTTAGCCAGGTCGATAATCCCTTGCGCAGCCCGCTGAGAGGATAACCCTGTCCGCCCGGCAAGCGGCTCCAGCACAGCGTGTGCCGCCATTGAGTCCAGCACCATGGCGCCGCCCAGAAAAGCGGACGGCCTCAGGCGCCCCAGCACCAGGTTGGCATCGGTAACGGTCGGCAGGCGCCCGCCCCGCCCGTAACAGGCAGGTCCGGGATCAGCTCCGGCCGACTCCGGGCCCACCACCAGCATACCGCCTTCATCCACCCGGGCGATGGAACCACCGCCGGCGCCGATGGTATGCATGTCCACCATCGGCACTGCCACCGGATAAGGCCCGATACGCCCTTCCGAAGTCAGGCTCACCTGACCGTCCAGCAAGGCCACGTCGGTGGAAGTACCGCCCATATCGAAGGTCAGCAGTTGCCGGCAGCCCACCGTCTCACCGATACGCAGCGCGCCCATCAAGCCGCCTGCGGGGCCGGATAACAGCAGGTTGACGGCGCGTCTGGCCGCCTGGTCTGCGGCGATGGTCAGCGCCGAACTCTGCATAACGTGTACCGGCGCCGGTTGCACGGCCTGCTGCAAACGCCGTACATAGCCTTCGACCCTCGGCCCGACCCAGGCATTCAGCCAGGTGGCAATTCCGCGTTCGTATTCGCCCTGCTCGGGTAAAACATCCGACGATCGGGAGACAAACAGCGTATCCGGCAGATGTGCCTCGATCTGCCGTTCGAAACGGTCGTCCAGGTAGGAAAACAGCAGGTTGATAGCCACCGCCTGCGGCGCCAGCGTTTGCACGCGCGCCACAAGCTCTTCGATTTCCTGCTCGCTGAGCGCTTCAACAACCGAGCCATCTGCACCCAGACGGCCACCGGTTTCAATACACAACCGGGACGGCACCGGTGGCGGTAACGACCGGGGTTGCAGGTTATACAGTTCGCGGCGGGCCTGTCGGCCGATGGTCAGCACATCTCCCAGGCCATAGTTGGTGATATAGGCCGTGCGCACACCCTTGCCTTCGAGTACCGCGTTGGTGGCAACTGTCGAACCGTGCACCAGGTGATAGGCTGCTCCGCACAGGCCGAGCTCCCGAATCCCCTGCAGGATAGCCTGTTCGGGCGCATGCGGCGTGGACAGCACCTTGTGGATCTTCAGCCGCTCACCGTCAAACCAGACAAAGTCAGTGAAGGTGCCGCCGGTATCAACTCCGAGCAGCATGGAATAGCAATCTATTCTTCCACAATGCAGTTACGACCCGCTTTCTTGGCGGCATACATGGCCTGGTCAGCTCGTTTAAGCAATAACTGACTGTCATCGCCCTCCACACACATGGCAAGACCCTGGCTGATGGTGATGTCGATCTGCTGGCTGGCAGCGCGCACAGGTTGCGAACCGATATGCTGGCGAACACGTTCGGCAATCTGGTGCGCGGTATGCAGCGAGGTATTTTCCAGCAAAATGACAAATTCCTCGCCGCCATAACGACCCACCAGATCAAACTCGCGCAATGCCGCCTTGATGCGGGCCGCCACTTCCGCGAGCACCCTGTCACCGACCAGGTGCCCCTGTGTATCGTTCACTACCTTGAAATGATCCAGGTCCGCCATAATTACCGCCAGCGGCTGGCCCGTCTTGCCAAAACGGGCAATGGCATCCTGTAATTCGCGCAACAGACTGGTACGGCTGGACACGCCAGTAAGCGCATCCTGCTCAAGCTGGGTGCGCAGCATATTCTGCTCCAGCTTCAGGTGTTTTACGGAGCGGTCCAGATCCTGTATCCGGGAGCGGTGATAAACTTCGGTGGCCAGCGCTATATCAAGAGTGGTCAGTTTCAGAACCAGGCGGGTCATAGTCTCCCGCTGCGTTCTGTCCTCGACCTGATCCAGCACGGACTCCAGGATCAGGCACTGCAACAGACCGAAAGACTCAAGATACAGGCTCAGCGGCACACCTACACGCGCGTGCGCCACACCCACCCGGGCACGACTCTCAAAATACCGGGCGTCCCTGAAGTGGATGCCAAACTCGCTTAAATACTCGACCTGTCTGATCTTCAGATGCCCGAGATCAAAACTGGACAAAAGATCAGCTGCCTGCTTGTTGAGAAGTAACTGCTCATAGAAGCGGTCGACAATCTGCTCTGCAGCCACGCGTGAAAGCAATTTATCGTGCAACAGGCGCACGTCATCGCGCGAGTGGTTCTCCAGGCCGATCAGGGTCAGCTGGGCCTCCCGCCATTCGGCGTCGAATCCAAATTGGTCACACAAGGGCGTAGCAGGCTTTCCGGCTGCCATAGGGGCTATTCCAAATCCGCGATGCTTTCAGTTATGCTTGTACAACATTAAGGCATTAAGGCATTTAACCATAAAGTATATGGATACCAAAATCCTGATCAGCGTCGAACAGCTCTGCCGTCACTATGGTCACACCCTGGCTGTCGATTCCATCAGCTTTGAGCTGGCGCAGGGCGAAGTGCTGGGTTTCCTGGGACCTAACGGCGCCGGCAAGTCTACCACCATGCAGATGATCACCGGCAACCTGGCGCCCAGCTCCGGCCGGGTGCGGATCAATGGCATCGACCTGCTCGACGAACCCAGGCGCGCCAAGGCTGAAATCGGCTATTTACCCGAACAACCACCGGTTTATCAGGATCTCACCGTAGATGAGTACCTTGATTACTGCGCCAGACTGCACCGCGTAAGCAAGGGCCGGCGCAGTCAGACGCTGAGCAACGCCAAGGACCGCTGCGGCCTGGGGGATGTGGGCCGGCGCCTGATCGGCAACCTGTCCAAAGGCTTTCAGCAGAGGGTGGGCATTGCGCAGGCCATTTTACACAGCCCTCCGCTGGTCATCCTGGATGAACCCACCGTGGGTCTGGACCCCAACCAGATACGCGAAATTCGCACCCTGATTCGTGAGCTGGGCGAAAACCACGGCATTATCCTTTCGACCCATATCCTGCCGGAAGTTCAGGCCACCTGCTCCCGCGTCCAGATTATCCACCGCGGCAAGCTGGTGTTTGCTGAAACCATGCAGCAACTGGAGCAACGCCTGAGCAGCCACGCGCTGCTGCTGGAAACTCGTGAAGCGCTGATATCCTCCGAACTGGAGCAGCTGGCAGGCGTAACGCGCGTGGAATCGCTGGGCAGTAAGCGGGCGCGCCTGCTGTTCAGGGAAAACAACCCGGCCGATGCAGTCGCGGCCTGCGTCGTCAGCCAGGGCTGGGGGCTGGTCGAACTGTCTCTCGACCGGCAGACCCTGGAACAGGTATTCGTCGATCTGACCTGCAGTGATGCACCGGCATCCAGTGGAGTCGCCGCCTGATGATTCTGACTATCGCTCTGCGCGAACTGAAAAACCTGTTCC
>CAZWJB010000001.1:48116-50665 GCA_964634485.1 uncultured Thiohalobacter sp.
AGTCGCCGCCTGATGATTCTGACTATCGCTCTGCGCGAACTGAAAAACCTGTTCCTGTCACCACTGGCCTGGGCCATCATGGCAGTACTGCAACTTATCGTGGCCTACCTGTTCCTGATCCAGCTGGATACCTTCATGCTGCTGCAACCGCGTCTGGCTGGTATCGAGGGTGCGCCGGGTGTCACCGACATTGTTGTCGCCCCCCTGCTGCAAACCACCGGTTTTCTGTTACTGCTGATCGCCCCCGCAATCACCATGCGCGTATTCAGTGACGAAAGGCGTAACCGCACACTGAGCCTGCTGCTGTCCGCGCCAGTCTCAATGACCGAAATCGTGCTCGGCAAGTTTCTGGGCGTCACGCTGTTCTTCCTGTTGCTACTGGCCATGCTGACGGCCATGCCGCTGTCACTGTATGCGGGAACCACTCTGGATGCCGGCAAGCTGGCGGCGGGAATACTGGGACTGGCACTGGTTCTGACGAGCTTTGCGGCTATCGGCGTGTTCATGTCCTCGCTGACCGAACAGCCTGTAGTGGCTGCCATCAGCACCCTCGGCCTGCTTATTCTGTTGTGGATTATCGACTGGAGCGGCGCCAGCCAGGAGCAGGTATCAACCCTTTTTCAGTACCTGTCCCTGAAAACGCACTTTGAATCTTTCCTGAAAGGCCTGTTCAGCACAGCCGACGCGGGTTACTACCTGTTATTGATCACCACCTTTCTGATCCTGAGCATCCGGCGACTCGACCAGCAGAGGCTGACCAGTTAAGGCATGCAAGTCACGCGCTCATCAAGACGTCAGCTGCAGCTCCAGAACCTGATTTTTCTTATCGGCCTGCTGGTTTTTATCGGGCTGCTGGCTTCGTTAAGCCTTCGCTACAGCTATGAAGCCGACTGGACCAGCAGTGGCCGCAACACCCTCTCGGTTGACAGCCGGCAACTGCTCGATGAAATGCCCGATACCATTCATGTCACAGCGTTCGCAACAGAAAATACGCTGGTGCGTTCACATATCAGAGACCTGATTGCGCGTTACCAGCGTTATAAGCCGAATGTCGAGCTGAAATTCGTGAACCCCGATGCCGAACCCGAACGGGTGCGCGAACTCGGTATCACCCTCGATGGTGAACTGCTACTGGCCTACCAGGGCCGCAGCGAAAAACTGCAGTCGCTTTCCGAACAGAGCCTGACCAACACCCTGTTGCGAATCGCCCGCCAGCAGCAGCGCAAGGTGGTATTTTTAAGTGGCCATGGCGAACGCGAACCGCTTGGCCAGGCAAACCATGACCTGGGCGGCTTTGGGAAGTTACTCAAGCAGAAAGGCATAGAGCTGGAAAGCCTGAAACTGGCCGAAAATCCGGAAATTCCCGCAGACACCAACCTGCTGGTTATCGCCGCCCCGCGCACCCCGCTACTCACCGGGGAAGTCCAGTTGGTGCACCGTTACGTACAGGCCGGCGGCAACCTGCTGTGGCTGGCGGAACCTGACAGTAACACCGGACTCGATCCAGTGGCCGAGACCCTGGGAATCGAGTTTCTGCCGGGCACCGTCGTGGATGCGACCACGCAACTGTTCGGTATCGACAACCCGGCGTTCGCACTGATCCCGAACTACCCGATGCACCCGATTACCCGCGAACTGAACAGCCTTACCCTGTTTCCACAGGCAGCGGCGCTGGAAGTCTCCGCGCCGGAGGAATGGCAGGCCGAACCTTTACTGACCACTCTGGATCGCGCCTGGACAGAAATAGGGCCGATCAGCGGCACTATTCGCTTTGATGAAGACAGCGACGAACGCATGGGGCCGCTGGATATCGGTTATGTCTTCTCCCGGACCAGGAAGAAAGACAGCACTGACGACGAAGGCAGTGGCGAACAACGGATCGTCGTCATCGGCGACAGTGACTTCCTGTCCAACACCTATCTTGGCAACGGCGGTAATGTCGAGCTCGGCCTCAACCTGTTCAACTGGCTGAATCATGACGACCAGTTCATTACCATAACGGCGCGCACTGCCGGCGATACCAACCTGGAACTTGGCAAAACGGCGCAGATCATCATCGGCTTCGGTTTTCTGTTTGGGCTGCCCCTGCTGCTGCTCGCCACCGGAACGAGTATCTGGTGGCGGCGGCGTAATCGCTAGCGGTCCACTGGTTCCCTTATGAAATCACGCTGGTTGATAAACATTCTGCTGCTGGTGGCAATCGGGATTCTTTCCCTGGTCACGCACTTCAAGCCCGGCATCGACCAGCAACCGCAAGCAACCCCCATAACCAGCCTTAAAAAAGACCAGCTGCGACGCATCCATGTCAACCGGCCGGTGAGGGAAGACCTGGTATTTGTGAAAAACGCCTCCGGGCGCTGGGATATCGAGCATATCCCCGCCCTGCCTACTGACAGCCTGCAGATGAACGCACTGCTGAGACTGGCAGAGCAAGAGGCGGTGCGCAGTTACCCTGCCAGTGAGCTGGAACTTTCACAACTGCAACTCGAACCCCCCTATGCCACAGTATTCCTGAATGACACCTCCGTTGAATTCGGTAATCTGGAACC
>CAZWJB010000002.1:0-38291 GCA_964634485.1 uncultured Thiohalobacter sp.
CACCACCAGTTATTGACCGAACGTGCCAGACGAGTACTGATTGTGGTTCCGGAAAGCCTGCTGCACCAGTGGCTGGTGGAAATGCTGCGCCGCTTCAACCTGTACTTCAGCATCTTTGACGAAGATCGCTGCCAGGCCGTCGCGGAAAGCAATGAGCAGGAAAACCCGTTTCAGAGCGAACAACTGGTGCTGTGCACCCTGGAATTCCTGAGCGCGCACGCGCAGCGCGCACAACAGGCTATAGAGGGTGACTGGGACCTGCTGGTGGTTGACGAAGCCCACCACCTGCAATGGTCACCGCAACAGGCCAGTCCCGAATATCGCATGGTCGAACAGCTTGCCATACATACCAGGGGCGTGCTGCTGCTCACCGCAACCCCCGAACAGCTTGGCAAGGCCGGTCATTTTGCCCGCCTCAGACTGCTCGACCCTGATCGCTTCCCGGACTTCGATACCTTTATCGAGGAAGAGAACAGCTACGAACCCATCGCCCGGGCGGTCGAAACCCTGCTGACTGGCGCACCACTGAACGAAGCAACACTTGATACCCTTACTGACACTCTCCGCGAAACGGATAACCCACCGTTGCTCGACAAGCTGCAGCATACCGACAGCAACCATCCCGAAAACACAGCGGTACGGCAGGCACTGGTCGAACACCTGCTGGATCGTCACGGCACCGGTCGTGTGCTGTTCCGTAATACGCGTGCGGCCGTCAAGGGATTTCCACAGCGACAGCTCACCGGTTACCCCCTGCCGCTGCCAGTGGTATACAAGGCTGCCATTCAGTCCGGCAGCAGTAAACAGCGCCTGACTCCGGAACGTCTCTATCAGACCACGCAGACGGCAGGCAGTACACACTGGACGCAACTGGATCCCCGTGTCGGCTGGCTCAGCGACACACTGTCTGCGCTGAAGCCGCACAAGGTACTGGTCATCGCAGCCGGCGCAGGCACCGCGCTGGACCTCGCCGATCATTTGCGCACCCGCTGTGGCATTCATGCTGCGGTCTTTCACGAAGGCATGAACCTGATCGAGCGGGATCGCGCCGCTGCCTTTTTTGCCGACGCGGACTACGGCTCACAGGTGCTGGTATGTTCCGAAATCGGCAGCGAGGGCCGCAACTTCCAGTTCGCACACCAGTTGATTCTTTTTGACCTGCCACTCAACCCCGACCTGCTCGAGCAACGTATCGGGCGGCTGGACCGCATCGGCCAGACCGCAACCATTCAGATCCACGTCCCGTATCTCGAACACAGTGCGCAGGCTGTGCTGTTTCACTGGTATCACGAAGGCCTGTCGGCCTTCGAGCACACCTGCCCGGCTGGTCGAACGGTCTATACGCAAATGGAAGCCGGCCTGAGCGAGGCACTGAAGCATCCGGACAGAGGCGCTACGGATCTCATCCAGACCACGCGCAGCGCCTGTCGCGCGCTCAACGAGGCTCTGCACCGCGGCCGCGACAGGCTGCTGGAGTACAACTCCTGTCGGCCACATGTCGCCACCGACCTGAAGCAGCGCGCAGTTGCGGAGGATATGGCCTCCACCCTGCCTGCTTATATGGATGCCGTCTTTGATACCTTCGGTGTCAACAGCGAAGAACACAGCGCAGGCCGTTACATCATTCGTCCGGGCGAACACATGTTGAGTCGTTTCCCCGGCCTGCCGGACGACGGGTTGACTGTCACCTACGACCGCAAGACTGCGCTGAGCTACGAAGATACGCAGTACATCAGCTGGGAGCATCCGATGGTCACCGGCGCCATGGATCTTGTGCTGGGTAACGAACCGGGCAATACCGCGCTGACATCGATCCGGTACAGAAGGACCCAACCCGGCACCCTGCTACTGGAATGCCTGTACATCCTGGACAGCGCGTCCAGCAGCACGCTGCAAAGCAACCGCTATCTGCCAGTCACGACCGTTCGGGTGCTTATGGACGAACAGGGTCGTGATCATGCACAGGATCTGGGGCATGATTATATACAGCAGCACCGCGAAGCGGTGAACGCCGATACCGCTGTCAGGATAGTGCGTGCCAGGGAGCAGGCACTCAGGGATCTTGTCAGCACCTGCGAAACACAGGCTGAAAAACAGGCGCCAGGCCTGATCGACAGCGCCCGGGAACGGGCACAGCGCACCTTGAACCGGGAAATCGACAGGCTTAGAGCACTGCGCCAGGTAAACCTCAATGTTCGCGACGAAGAAATCGAGCACCTGGAACACCAGCTGACATTGATCACCGGACTACTGGATTCTGCCACGCTGCGTCTGGATGCCGTCAGGGTGATTGTTTCCACCTGAGGTCCAGGCACCTTGATCTCCACGCAATAAAGAGGTAGATGTTTTTTCCGGAATTTGGTATATACTCGAAAGCATAGGCAGGTTCAACGGGCGAGATACATCCTACTAAATTGATGGGCCGCTTATATAAAAATTAGTTGCACGTTCAATAGGTCTACTCAGAAGCTCCACGCAGTAACTCCTGTACACCACCTTTAATGATCGGCAATTGAATAAACATTTTTAATACAAATTAGAGGTATTCAAATTATGGTTACAGGTACCGTCAAGTGGTTCAACGATGCAAAAGGTTTTGGCTTTATCGCTCCTTCCGACGGCAGCGCCGACGTATTCGTACATTTCTCCGCTATTGAAGGCAGCGGCTTCAAGACCCTGGTTGAAGGCCAGACTGTCGAGTTCGAAGTGGAGAACGGACCCAAGGGTCTGCAGGCTGCCAAGGTTATGCCACAGTAACCGGCTCCCACCAGAGCGCTGGCAGAAGAGCCCCGCACTTCGCGGGGCTTTTTTGTGAGGCACGCCGATGAGCATAAGAATTTCCTCACAGCTGAGCATTCCCGATAACGAAATCGTGATCAGCGCGGTCCGCTCACAGGGCGCGGGCGGCCAGAACGTAAACAAGGTATCCTCAGCGATACACCTGCGCTTCGACGTACGTGCTTCATCGTTACCGGAATCCTGCAAGCAACGCCTGCTGTCGATGCGTGACCAGCGTCTCAACAAAGACGGCGTTATCGTTATCAAGGCCCAGCAATACCGCACCCGGGAGAAAAACCTGGAATCCGCCATCAGCCGACTGCGGGAAATGATCAGGCAGGCAACAGCCAGGGTAAAGAAACGCAGGGCAACCAGGCCCACACGCAGCTCTCAGCAAAAACGCCTGGACCGGAAAGGCCGGCACGGCCTTACCAAGGCATTGCGTGGAAAGATTCACGACTGACAGCGAACGGCAAATATTCGCCTAAACAGACTGGACCGGTTGTTTTGCGCAGAACTTCAGGCCCACGCCGTCTTCCCGGGTATGGGTAACCACCGCTGACAAACGCCGCAGGCGCACAACATTTGATGATTTGAGATGCAGCGCAAAGATAAGATTCAGGCGCCTGTTTCTCGGCAGGTAAAGGGGATTTGTTTTGAGATACACGCCGGCGTTACTGATGTCACTTGCCATGCAGTGCGCGACAGGACTCCCGGTATCCGGCAGGTACACGTTGACCCTGACTAACTTGCGTTCAAACGTCCGGCGTTCCATATCACATTCTCCCGACTTGCAGTGTCAGTAAAGAGGCAAGATACTCGCCCACTATTGAATATGTAAGCAATGTTCATGCACATATAGCTTTTCAACTTATATTAGCAACTTGCGGGATATTCGTTAAATCTTGTTAAACAAAAAGCGTAAACTTATCCGAATTAATTCGGAATTTTTTACACTATGGACAACCAATCGAACCTGTCGCCTGTAATCACTTATTGCTACAGTGCGCCGTCACACCACGACCCTCACCCATGAAAAGACTCTTCTCACTGCTGATATTTCTGACCCTCATTATCGGCGCATTCCTCTCCCTGAAGCCTGATAGCGGGAAATCCACGGCTACCGTCCGGGGCCTTCCGTGGCAGATAGAAACGCTGCCGGAAGGCCGGTCAAAAGTGTTCGGGATAACGCTTGGACAGGACACAATGCTCCAGGTGCGCGAACGGCTGGGGCCGGACATGCAGTTAGCGATTATCAACGCAGCCGTAAACGACCACAGCCTGGAGATGTATTACGATCGCTATACCGCCGGCGTACTCTCCGGAAAACTGGTACTGACGGCGGATCTGGCAGCGGACAAACTGGTGCAGATGGTCGAACGGTCCACGAAGACCGGCTACACCAAAACCGGTGCGCGGAAATTCCGCCTGCATCCGGATGACCTGCCACTGGCATGGCAAGCACCGGTACAGGCAATCACCTTTATCCCCACCGTCAATCTTGACCGGCCGACAGTGATCAAACGTTTCGGCGAACCCGCAGAAATCATCGGCAGCGGCGAACAGACAACGCACCTGCTCTATCCGGACAAGGGCCTGGACCTGATCCTCAACGAGGATGGCAAGGAAATATTGCAGTACATCGCACCACGGGAGTTTTTCCGTTTACGCGACCCGCTGCCTGGTGAGCCGGACAGCTCCTGATGTCAAGCAGTGCATGGTTCCTGCAGCCTATCGTTAGAGCGCTTCGTAACAGACTCTGCACGAGTCCGTCAAACATCCCTGCAACCGGTTAGCCACCCGGTCTACATCACCTTTGAAGCGTCCGCGAGCAGAGAGGATATGCATCTTGGAAAGCTTGTCAGCTGCGTAAAGAATACTTCCAGGCGTTTGCATGTGTTCGGTGTCGACCTGTGACCTGAGCGCCTCAAGAACAGGTGCCGGAAATTCCCATTCTCTGGCGATGATCCAGGACAACTCTCTGGACTGCCTGATTAATCGCTGGTGAAACACCTCTGAACGGGGAGCCTGATTGCCATCAAAATTGCGATCCAGTATCTGCAGAGCGATTGTAAAACCGACATTCTGTACGATAGCCGCCAGGTAGGCGTTAAAGCGGTCTGTCTTTTCCCGCCCGGCAATACAGTCACAGACGACCGCCGTCTTCTCGGATTGATCCCAAAGGGTGGTGCCGGACAGTTTTGTAAAATGACCGGAATTTAAATTGAGCAATGGTTTGAATGCTGCGTTGGTAACGAGCTGGCGGACACCAACCCGTCCGAGTACAAACACTGCTCTTTCCAGGCTGGTGATCTTTTGCCCGACTCTATAGTAGGGACTGTTTGCAAGCCGGATGACTTCACTCACGAGCACTGCATCCCGACCAAGCTGGGATGCAAGATCCGCCGATGACGATAATTGATCGCGCAGGGTACCCATTACCCTTGGGATCACCGCTGGAAGCCGCGGCACCAGGTTGCTGCAGGAGACATCCGACGTCAGTAGTTGGTCGAGCTCGCGCAGCACTCTTTTTTCGAAACTATTAAGATCGCTGTCTATTGGCGACTGTACGCCGAGAATGAGCCCATAAAATGCAGTATCTATTTCTTTGGTGGAGACACCAACCGGCCTGGGACCGGGTTTTACCCTTTTATCTGGCTGCGCTCCCCCCTGGAGTGTGCGTGTGGCCCGCTCACTCTTTACGGGTAGCGAAGAAAACAGATTTTTAAGTGTGGACAGCATTTTCCATGCCTCCGTTGCCAGAAAGCGCTTAATGGCCCCTTCTGTTAATCTCTGTTTTCGGCTGAATATCCGGGTACTTAACTAAACATTGATCCACGATTCCGGTAGCGCCCTGCTTTGGCGCGATGCAAAAAAACGAATGGATACGGCCGCCGTGCGGATGTAATTAATCGGCGCGGTACCCTGCAGCATGCTGATTCTCCTATTTTATTGTTTTTAATAGATATTATTGATAGCATTCCGGTTTCCCATGAACCAGCCATCGACAACAAGCAGCGTTGCAGAAAAGTCGGGCGGTGAGCAGCGCCTGCACCTGGTACTGATCAGTGTGCACGGACTGATCCGCGGACAGAATCTCGAGCTGGGACGCGATGCCGATACCGGCGGCCAGACACGCTACATTGTCGAACTGGCGCGGGAGCTTGGTAAACATCCCGATATCGCCCGCCTGGACCTGCTGACGCGGCGGGTGCCCGATCCCGCAGTCAGCGCAGAGTATGGACGCCACGAGGAGGTATTGTCTGACGGCGTACGCATTATTCGACTCGACTGCGGCGAGGAAGCCTATGTCCCCAAGGAGCAACTCTGGGACAGCCTCGATGTGTTTGCCGACAATGCCCTGCAGTGGTTGCGCGAACACAACCTGAGGCCGGATATCGTGCACAGCCATTACGCAGACGCCGGTTATGTCGGCATCCGCCTGTCCTCTCAGCTGGGTGTGCCACTGGTGCATACCGGTCATTCGCTGGGGCGGGTCAAACGCCGGCGCCTGCTGGCGCGCGGCCTGCGGCGCGACTTTATCGAGCAGCGCTATAACATGTCGCGCCGCATCGAGGTCGAAGAAGACATTCTGGCTGCCGCCGAACTGGTAATCACCAGTACCAACCAGGAAATCGAGCAGCAGTATGGCCTCTACGACCACTATCAGCAGGAGATTATGCGGGTCATTCCCCCCGGCGTTGAACTGGACAATTTTCACCCGTCCGACGGCACTGAACGTGACAATGCAATCTACCGGGAACTGGGCCGCTTCCTGCTGAACCCGGATCGCCCGATCATACTGGCGCTGTCACGCCCGGACACGCGCAAGAATATTATCTCACTACTGGAGGCCTACGGGGAGTCCGGGGAGCTGCAGGCAACCGCCAACCTGGTGATCATTGCCGGCAATCGCGAGGACATTCGTGACCTGGACAATGAGGCACAGGAAGTACTGACCGAAATCCTGCTGACCATCGATCAGTACAACCTGTACGGCAAGGTCGCCTATCCCAAATCCCACCGGCCGGATGATGTTCCGGTCCTCTACCGGCTGGCGGCAATATCGCAGGGTGTTTTCATCAATCCGGCGTTGACCGAACCGTTCGGCCTGACGCTGATCGAAGCGGCGGCAAGCGGCTTGCCCGTTGTTGCGACCGAGGACGGCGGGCCGCGCGACATCACCGCGAACTGCCAAAACGGCTATCTGATCGACCCACTGGATAAACAGGACATCATCAAGACCCTGCTGAAGATACTGAGCGATGCCAATACCTGGCGGGAACTTTCGCGGCGCGGCCTGCAAGGTGTGAAACAGCACTATTCATGGCAGGCACACACGCAGGTCTATGTTTCTGCCCTGCATGCGCTGCTGGCATCGATCAAGACCACACCCCCGATTACACTGCGGCGGCGTGCAGGCCTGTACCACGACCGTGCAATCTTTACCGACCTGGACCAGAGCTTGCTCGGTGATGCCGGATCACTGACCGATTTCCTGGATGTCATGAAGATATACCACATGTGCACCACCTTCGGCATTGCCACCGGCCGGCGTCTGGATTCGGCATTGCGCATTATGAAACGCTACGGTATTCCACAACCGGACATCCTGATTACCAGCCTTGGTACCGAGATCTGCTACGCTCCCCGCCTGACCCGGGATAGCGCCTGGCCCGAACACATCGATCATCTCTGGAAGCCCAGGGCGATTATCCGCGCACTGAGTGACCTGCCGGGCATCGAGCTGCAACCCAGGATGGAACTCAGCCGTTTCAAGATCAGTTATTACATTGATCCCGAACAGGCGCCCGGCCTGGACGAGATCAACAGCCTGCTGCACCAGCAGGAAGTTACCGCCAATACCTTTCTGTCTTTCGGCCAGTTCCTGGATATCGTGCCGGTACGGGCGTCCAAGGGCTTCGCCTTGCGCTGGTACGCCGATCAGTGGGACATCCCGCTGGAGAATATCCTGGTCGCAGGGGGCTCCGGTGCTGACGAGGACATGATGCGCGGCAATACCATGGCCGTGGTTGTGGCCAACCGTCACCACGAGGAACTCTCGGGGCTGGAAGATTTCGAAAACATCTACTTCGCCAGACAACCCTGCGCGTCCGGTATACTCGAGGCCATCGAACACTACAATTTCCTGGGTAACTGCGACCTTCCTGGATCATGAATATGCAACTGCTTCTATGTACGGATCTTGATCGCACGGTTCTGCCGAACGGACCGCAATCCGAATCGGACGGCGCGCGCAGCTGTTTTGCCGCACTTGCAGCCAGACCGGAAGTAACGCTGGTGTATGTGACAGGGCGTGACCGGCAGCTGGTCAGGAAGGCGATAGCCGGTTATTGCCTGCCAACACCTGATTATGTCATCGGTGATGTCGGCACCACTATCTACGAGGTCCATGCAGAAGACTGGCATCCCTGGCCCGACTGGCAGCAGGAAATTGCCCCTGACTGGGCAGGAATGGGGCACAGTGATATCAGCAGGCTGCTACTCGATATCGTTGACCTGCAACCACAGGAACCAGCCAGACAGAATCTGCACAAGGCAAGTTTTTATGTGCCACCGTCAGCCGACACTGAAGCACTGTCGTACGACATCCGCCTGCGCCTCGAAGCCGGCGGCATCAGGGCCTGCCTTGTCTGGAGTATTGATGAACCGCGCGCAACCGGTTTACTGGATGTGCTACCGGCCAGTGCCAGTAAAAAACATGCAGTGTTCTTTTTGATGCAGCGCAACGGCTTTACGCTCACCGATACCGTGTTTGCCGGCGACAGTGGCAACGACCTGCCGGTGCTGGCCAGCGAAATTCCCGCCGTACTGGTTGCCAATGCCAGCACAGAGGTGCGCCGCGAGGCACTGAATCAGGCTACGGCGCAGGGGCATGCGGATGCCCTGTACATCGCACAGGGCGGCTTTATGGACATGAACGGCAATTACACAGCCGGCGTGCTGGAAGGTGTCGCGCATTACAAACCGGAAGTCCGCGACTGGCTGATCGAAAACAATGATACGGTGCATGCTAATGGTTGATATCGAACGGCCGGTTATTTTCGGCGAAGTCTTGTATGACTGTTTCCCGGATGGCCAGACCATACTCGGCGGTGCGCCGTTCAACGTTGCCTGGCACTTGCAGAGTTTTGGTCAGTCACCGTTATTCATCTCCAGGGTCGGTGATGACGCGCACGGACATCGCGTCAGGGATGCCATGCACAAACATGGCATGGACAGCTGCGGGTTGCAGCTGGATTCGTCACACCCAACCGGTAAGGTCACAATCACCCTGTCCGACAACAGCCACAGTTTCGAGATCCTCCCTGACCAGGCCTGGGACTACATCGACCAGGACGCACTGCCACCGATACCGGAAACTGCACTGTTCTACCATGGCAGCCTGGCAGCCAGGAACCCGGTTTCTGCGCAAACACTGACCTTCCTGCGCGCCCGTTATACCGCCAGGCTTCTGGTCGACGTCAATCTGCGCGACCCCTGGTGGCAACGGGAACAGGTTCTGGGTCTGGTTAACGGTGCCTGGCTGGCCAAGCTCAATGACGAAGAACTGCTGCAGTTGACCCCGGATGCGGAAGATGATGCAACCCGCATGCAGCAATTGATCGTGAATGCTGGACTGCAATTGCTGCTGGTTACCCGCGGCGCTGCCGGTGCGGAATTGCTGACTGCCGGCACTGACAGTTTCCATGTTTCTCCGGACTCGGTAACCGGGGTGGTGGATACGGTCGGCGCCGGGGACGCACTGACCAGTGTTCTTATACTGGCGCTGTTGCAGAGCTGGCCGTACCAGCAGGCACTGGAGCGCGCGCAGGCCTTCGCCTCTGCTATCGTCGGTCGTCGCGGCGCAATTGTCGAAGAGCCGGGTTTTTACCAGCCATTTATCGAGGAATGGGGGCTGACATGACGCTGGAAAGGGAATTCCTGGAATCCCTGCAACACTACTTCAGGGAAGAACGCAACAATGCCCATTTTGTACTCCACCAGTTAGGTGATCTCGGCAAACCCTTATTGCTGCGCGACGAGGTGCAGGAAGCCTTTGCACAACTGTGTGACCCCGCCAGTGGCGACTGTCTTGTCGACACACCGGTAGAACGCATGCTGCAGGCGACCCAGGAAGCGGTTGTCGATGCCGACTGGTTTTACTTTGCCTTGCGCGTACGGGTCGGGCACTGGGGCTATCTGCGACTGAACAGCAACCTGATGTCAGTAGAGGAAATAGCGGTCAGCGAATTTCTGTACGTCAAGGAGCGACTCGTTGACGGTCACCAGGACGTCATGGAGCAGATACTGGAAATTGACCTTGAACCGTTCCTGCGTGGTTTCCCGAAAATGCGCGAGACACGCTCGATCGGACGCGGTGTGGAATTTCTCAACCGGCGTCTTTCCAGCCAGCTATTCGCAGACAGTAACAAGGGCAACCGTTTGTTGCTCGATTTTCTGCGCGTGCACCGTTACCAGCAGCAGACCCTGATGCTCAACGAAGCAGTAGATGATGTCAGCACCTTGCGCGCTGCGTTGCGACAGGCGGACGAGTTGTTGCAGTCAGTACCGGCCAACACCCCATGGGAGAAACTGGCGCCACGTTTGCGGGCCATGGGCTTCGAGCCTGGCTGGGGCAAGGATGCGGCGCGTATCAGGACCTATATGGGGCTGCTGCTGGATATCCTCGAGGCACCCTCACCCTCCAGTCTGGAACAGTTCCTGCAGAACATCCCGATGATATTTTCCATTGCGATCCTGTCGCCGCATGGCTGGTTTGGGCAGAGTGATGTGCTGGGCCGTCCTGATACCGGTGGCCAGGTGGTCTATATCCTCGACCAGGTGCGGGCACTGGAACAGGCTATGCACAGCAGCTTGCTGGAGC
The DNA here is from genome assembly GCA_964634485.1 of uncultured Thiohalobacter sp. Taxonomy (GTDB): domain Bacteria; phylum Pseudomonadota; class Gammaproteobacteria; order DSM-19610; family DSM-19610; genus Thiogranum. Next base: position 10,667 of record CAZWJB010000002.1, read on the forward strand.
AGGGGCTGGACATCGAACCGCAGATACTGGTAGTAACCCGCCTGATACCCGAAGCAGAAGGCACGACTTGCGATCAACCCGTTGAACCTGTTGCAGGAACACGAAATGCACGGATCCTGCGCGTTCCGTTTCTGGATCCAGCCAGCCAGGTGGTACCACACTGGATATCGCGCTTTGAAATCTGGCCTTACCTGGAACGCTTCAGTCATGATGTCGAACGTGAGTTGCTGGCTGAACTGGGTGGCCGGCCCGATTTCATAATCGGCAACTATTCCGACGGCAACCTGGTGGCGTCGCTGCTGTCACAGCGTCTTCACGTAACACAGTGCAACATCGCACATGCGCTGGAGAAGACCAAGTACCTGTATTCCGACCTGTACTGGCGCGAAAACGAGGAACACTATCACTTTTCCTGCCAGTTCACCGCTGACCTGATCGCCATGAATACGGCCGATTTCATTATCAGCTCCACCTACCAGGAGATTGCGGGTACCGGCGACAGTGTCGGCCAGTATGAAGCGCACGGCGCCTACACCATGCCCGGATTGTACCGCGTGGTGCACGGCATCGATGTGTTCGATCCCAAGTTCAATATTGTCTCGCCCGGTGCAGACCAGGAAATCTATTTTCCGTACACCGAGTCCGACCGGCGTCTCACGCACTACGATAAGGAGATTCACGAGCTCCTGTTTGGTGCCGACGGTGGTGACAGGCGCGGTGTCCTGCATGATAGCGACAAACCACTGTTGTTCACCATGGCGCGTATGGACAAGATCAAGAATATTACCGGACTGGTGGAATGGTATGCCGCATGCCAGGAGCTTCGTGATGCAGCAAACCTGGTTGTGGTTGCCGGCCATGTGGACCCTGCGCGATCGAGCAACGAAGAAGAATACGAACAGATTCAGTATATGCACCGGCTGATGGATGAGCACAATCTGGATGGTCAGGTCCGCTGGCTGGGAATGTACCTGGACAAGGCATTTGCCGGAGAGTTATACCGTGTCATTGCTGACTTTGGTGGCGCTTTCGTGCAGCCCGCCCTGTTCGAGGCCTTTGGCCTGACCGTAATCGAGGCTATGAATACCGGCCTGCCAACCTTCGTCACCCGTTTCGGCGGACCGCTGGAGATCGTCGAGGACGATGTTTCCGGTTTTCATATTAACCCCAACCAGGGGGCGCGGGCTGCGCAGCGTATGGCAGACTTCTTTTCACGCTGTCGGGAAACTCCGGCTGAATGGCAGCGTATCTCGAAGGGAGCGCTGGATCGGGTCAGTGCTCGTTATACCTGGAAGGGCTATGCCGAACGGCTGATGACACTATCACGCGTATACGGATTCTGGCACTACGTAACCGACCTGGAACGTGACGAGCTGCGGCGCTACCTCGAAATGTTCTACAGCCTGCAATACCGGCCGCTGGCGCAGGCTATGCTGGACTGACCCGTTGGTTACAGCAGGCCGCATAGCGTGAATGGTTAATGACTGATTTCAGTACGCCGGGCCCGGTTGGCGCGCCAAAGCCTGCTAACCGATTCCCAGCTTTTTCTGTTGCCCGGCCACAAAGCTGTCAGGGTGAAAAGGCCCCTCTTTGCAGAAGCCATCACGGCGCAGCAATTCGTTCCACAAGTGCACCGCGTAGCTTGTGGCGTAAAAAGACCGCTCTCCTTTCAGCGTCTCGTCAAACAGGCATCGCCAGTTCAAGGGATCTACAGGATAGAAATAAGTAAACGGTTTGCCCAGGTGGAAATAATTATGTTTTTTCAATATCCAGGTAAATGCCTTGGGGCCTCCCGCCTCGCCCCACCTGAACCCCATTTCCGAACCGAACAGCAGGTAGGTGCGCAGGTATTTTTTTAGTTTCACCTTGAACCTTTCGTTGCCGATAATTCGATTGGGGTTTCTGACCAGTGACAGCATTTCATGGGCGATGAGGTGTTTTGCCGGCAGCTTCAGGATTCCAATACTGGCTGCGTTGCTGTGCTCACAACCAAATAACACATCTTCCTCAAAATCCAGCGGCTTCAGACACAGCATATCCATGTCGACCCAGTAGCCACCTTGTTCGTAGAGCAGCGTCCAGCGAAACAGGTCGGCGAAAATGGCGTAACTGCCTCGCCAGAGAAAGACTTCTTTTTTGGGGATGATCGCGCTGGCATCTCTCAACACGACGCCGTCGGGAACATTGCCGACGTCATCGTAGACAAAGAGTTCAAACTGATGGCCATGGTAAATCCATGACCGTGCACAGATTCGTTCCAGGGCACTCAACTTGCTGCCTACCCACAGCGAACGGAGAACATCAGTCATGTCTTGTCAAGGGGGAAAAGGCCCCCTGCAAACAACAATTCAGTGCTCTGGCGCATAAACCGGGTTGCTCTTGCAGGCTTCCAGCATCTTGATGTAACTGGCCCGCTCAAAGGCACTTGGATCAGAGGCAAGCCGCTGACTCATAGTCCCTTTCATCTGGCGGACCGAGTCATATCCATTCTGCTGCATCCATTGCTGGAGGCCGTCAACCAGTGTCGCCAGGTGTTCGACTCCATGCTGCAGTAATGCAGACGTAGTCATGGTGACATCTGCGCCGGCCAAAAGACACTTAACAACTTCCGTCGCACTGTGAATGCCGTGCGACGCCGCCATTGATGCCTTGATATGTCCGTACAGGAGGGAGAGCCACAGCATGGGTAAACGAATCTCCGCAGCTGTACTGAGATTGATATCCGGAGTGGCCTGCAAATTTTCCAGGTCGATGTCGGGTCGGTAAAAGCGGTTGAACAGTACCAGCGCATCGGCACCCACCTCATCAAACTGCTTCGCCATATCCCCGACCGAACTGAAATACGGGCTCATTTTGAGTGCAACCGGAATCGACACTGCACCTTTGACCGCTTTGAGAACATCAAGATAAAGTTCTTCCACCGCCCTGCCTGACAGGGCAATCTGGGCCGGAATATAGTAGACGTTCAGTTCAAGCCCGCTGGCGCCGGCCTCCTGCATCATTTTGGCGATTTCAATCCAGCCCCTGTTTGTGACGCCATTGATACTGGCAATAACAGGGATACCGGTTTTCTCTGCAGCCAGGCGCAGGATTTCCAGGTAGCTGTCGGGGTCAAGCTGATAGTCATCGTGTTCCGGAAAGTAACTCAATGATTCCGCAAAGCCGTCTTCACCCGAGCTCATGATGCGTTCCATGGTATCCGTCTGATGCTGGACCTGTTCCTCAAACAGCGACAACATGACAACAGCAGCGGCACCGGCATCTTCCAGGCGCATTATGCCGTCCAGCGTCGCTGACAAGGGTGAAGGAGAAGCAACAATCGGATGCTTCAGGTCGAGCCCCATATAGGTGGTTCCCAGATCTATACTCATATCATCACTCACCAACCGGATCGCCGTGGAATTTCCTGAGTATAAGCTGTACGGGCTGTTCTACAAAACGCCCGCGGAAGAATCCCGCTGAAAAGCAGTCTTCTTCCAGTACTGTTGCTTGTCGAATGCGGAATGGATGCTGACTGGCAACGAGACAGAGGTCAGCTGGTTGCTATTGAAAGGCTTTAGCCTGAAAGAGATTGCAGCTGTTAGAAGCGCACAGGAAAAGACGGTCCGGCAACAGGCTTCATCAATCTACAAAAAATCAGGTGTTAGTGGCCGACATGCTTTTTCGGCGTGGTTTATAGAGGATATTCCATGAATACTCCAGCGGCTAAAGCCGGATTGATTCGTTCGGCCCGGGCTACTGGTTCAACTCAGCCTGCATAACTTCCAGCTGTTCGCTCGCCTCCAGCCAGTCGCTTTCCATGACCTCACAACGGCTGTCCACATCCGCTTTTTCGAGCAACATCGCTTTCAGCCGGGCCTTGTTTTCTTCCATGTAAAGCCCGGGGCTGGCCAGTTCGTGCTCCAGCTCGCGTTGCAGGCTATGCAAGCGATCGAGTTCAGTTTCGGTCTCGATCACCTTTTTTCGCAGTGGCTGCAACCGTTTTCGCTGCTGCGCCTGTAAACGCCTGGTTTCCTTTCTGGAGGCGGCAGCCTGATTCGAATCACCTCCCCCTGGTGTTCCCTTCTCCTGCCTGCCCTGCTCTATCAACCACTGTGGATACTCGTCCAGACTGAGCGGAAAATCATCCACCCTGCCGTCGTGTACCAGTATCAGCCGGTCACTGGTTATGCGCAGCAGGTGACGGTCGTGTGATACCAGTACCACGGCGCCGGCATAGTCTTGCAAGGCCAGTGCCAGCGCCTGGCGCATCTCCAGGTCGAGGTGGTTGGTAGGCTCATCCAGCAACAGCAGGTTGGGACGCTGGTATATCAGCAGCGCGAGCACCAGCCGGGCTTTCTCACCGCCCGAAAACGGGCCAACGTGCATCAATGCCTGGTCGTTGGCAAAACCGAATCCGCCGAGGTAGTCACGTAGATCCTGTTCACGCGCCTGCGGATCGAGTTGCTGCAAATGCTGCAGCGGTGTGTGCAGCGTCTGTAGCTGCTCCAGCTGGTGCTGGGCAAAATAGCCGATCTTCAGCTCTTTCGCACATACACATTCACCCTGCTGCGGTAACAGGGTTCCAGCCAGCAGCTTGATGAGCGTGGATTTACCCGCGCCGTTGGGACCGAGCAAGCCGATGCGGTCTCCGGGCGACAGAATCAGTCGAACCCGGCTGAGTATGGTGTTGTCACCATAGCCGGCCGCAACTTCATCCAGTTTCAGCAACGGGTCGGGCATTTTGCCCGCTTCACGAAAGGTGAAATGAAATGGCGAATCCACGTGCGCCGGGGCGATCTGCTCCATGCGCTGCAAAGCCTTTAAACGACTCTGCGCCTGGCGTGCCTTGGTCGCCTTGGCACGGAAACGATCCACGTAGGCGCGGATATGAGCGATCTCGCGCTGCTGTTTCCGGTACTCGGCCTGCTGACCGGCGAGGCGCTCGGCGCGTACTCGTTCGAAAGCGGAATAATTACCGCTGTACAACGAGATGCGCTGGTGTTCAAGGTGCGCTATATGAGTGCATACGCTATCCAGGAAATCGCGGTCGTGTGAAATCAGCAACAATGTGCCCCGGTAGGCGCGCAACCAGCCCTCCAGCCAGATGACCGCATCCAGATCAAGGTGATTGGTGGGTTCGTCCAGCAACAACAGGTCTGAACGGCACATCAGCGCCCGGCCCAGATTGAGGCGCATACGCCAGCCACCGGAAAAATCACTTACCGGCCTGACCTCGTCGGCCGTCCCGAAACCCAGACCATGCAACAGTTGCCCGGCCCGACTGCGCGCCGTGTAACCGTCAATGCTCTCGAACTGACCGTGCAACGCAGCCAGACGTGTACCGTCGTTATTCTGCTCGGCCCGGGCCAGGTCAGCTTCGACGGCACGCAGTTCGGCGTCACCATCCAGTACGTACTCGATAGCTGCACGGTCGTCAGCGAGTGTTTCCTGCGCCACGTGAGCAATCACCCAGCCCCCGGGGCGGTGAAAATCACCCGTGTCAGCGTGCAGCTCGTCGAGTAGCAGCGCGAACAGGCTGGACTTGCCACTTCCGTTGGCGCCCGTAACCCCGACTTTCTGGCCGGGATGAACCTGCAGACTGGCGCGCTCGAACAGCAAACGCGTCCCCCGCCTGAGAGAAAGCTCATTAAATCGCAACATGGGCGTGATTGTAGCCTGTTGCGTGTTGCATGCGTTACAACTGGAGAATAACAGCGTGGCGGGATAAACTAGGCATGCGTTTTCAGCTACCGCAGCAGGATAAACACATTGAACCCGTACACGCCGCCCACAGACACAGGACTGGATCTCCTGTACCAGGATGATGCGTTGCTGGTCGTGAATAAACCCCATGGCCTGCTTGCGGTGCCCGGCCGCGGGGCGGACAAACTGGACTGCATGACGTCACGTGTGCAGACAGCGTACCCCGCAGCAGTTACTGTGCATCGCCTGGATATGGAAACATCCGGCATTATGGTTATGGCACTGGACAAACCGGTGCAGCGTAAACTCAGCCTGCTGTTTCAGGAACGCAAGGTGCGGAAGCGCTATATCGCTATTGTTAATGGCTGCATGCAGCCATCCCGTGGCGAAATCGATCTGCCGTTGGCAGCCGACTGGCCCAACCGGCCCCGGCAGAAGGTCGACCGGGAAAACGGCAAACCTTGCACAACAGTTTTCAGGGTCATCGGCCGTGACAGTGTAAACAACTCAACGCGTGTCGAACTAAAACCCGTGACGGGCCGCACACACCAGCTGCGGGTCCATCTTCGTTCACTGGGGCACGGCATACTCGGCGACAGGCTTTACTCCGACGGGGATGCCAGCACGTGGGCTGACCGGCTTATGCTGCATTCAGAATCGCTGGCCTTTCGCCACCCAGACACAAATGAATTCATGAATTTCGAATCTGCTTCACCTTTTTAGGATGATTTCAAAACCAATGTTACTGGAAGACTATTACTCGGAAGATGATTCGAAGATCATCTTCTCGCGCCAGCAGGCCAGCGACTTCGCAAAGAATATCGCAGGCGATTTCAACCCCATACACGACACGGATGCCAAACGCTTTTGTGTACCTGGAGACCTGTTATTTTCCCTGGTCCTGGCGAAATGCGGCTTGAGTCAGAAAATGCGTTTTGTGTTCTCCGGCATGGTTAATGACGGAGTAGCACTGAATTTTCCAGGCACGACTTCCGCTACACTTGATATCGTCGACGACAACGGGAAGAAGTATCTCAGCCTGGAGCGCTCAGACGACACGACGCAAGACAAGGACCTGATTCGCCATCTGACGCACAGCTACGTCCGGTTTTCCGGGCAGACCTTTCCGCACATCCTTGTCCCACTGATGTCGGAACAACAGGTGATGATTAATCCAGACCGGCCGCTGGTCATCTATGAAAGCATGGCCATTGATCTGGACAGGCTGGATTTCGAAAACCCTCAACTCGAACTGACCCACTCCGTTCTCGAGGTCGACGGGAAGCGCGGCAATGTGCGTCTGGAATTCTGTCTCAAGGCTGGTGATGAAATAGTTGGCAGGGGGGAAAAAACCATGGTGATAAGCGGATTGCGCGCCTACGATAAAGAAAAAGTGCAAGCCATGGTGGATAACTACGCTACCCGCAAACAACGCCTGGCGAGCTGATTCCTGCCCGACGTGTACTGGTTTTCGCGTAAAAAGAAAAACGAACCCTCCATTCCGGGCCTTATCCTCCCGGGAGGCGGTGCACGCAATGCCTATCAGGCCGGCGTGCTCAAGGCGGTCGCTGAAATATTGCCGGCGGATACGAAAAATCCGTTCCCTGTTATCTGCGGAACTTCGTCCGGGTCACTCAATGCAGTGGTACTGGCCAGCAATGCCACGCAATTCTCCGAAGGCGTCTCACGCCTGACCGGCATCTGGGAAAACTTCAGTTGCGACAAGATTTTCTACACGGATGCATGGACTGCACTGAAAAGTGGCCTGCGCTGGGCCGCTGCTTTTGCCACTGCAAGCCTGGGCACCTCGGCGCCACGTGCGCTGCTCGACAACAGCCCGCAACGGGCGTTTATTGAAAGTCACGTCCGCCTTGCGCGTATCCAGCAGGCTATCGACACCGGCGATTTGCGCGCTCTGGCAATTACCGTCTCCAGCTACAGCAGTGGACGCTCCACCAGTTACTTCCAGGGCATCGACGGCTTGCTGCCCTGGCAACGGACACGCCGCCTCGGGGTTGCCGAGGAGATCAGCATCGATCACCTCATGGCGTCCTCTGCCATCCCACTGGTATTCCCGGCTGTCTGGTTGAACAATGAATACCAGGGTGACGGTTCCATGCGCGAAACCGCTCCCCTGAGTCCGGCGCTGCACCTGGGTGCCAATCGGCTATTGATCATCGGGGTACGCAACCCGACACCGGATGCTGCACCCCTGGCCGGTGACAGCGTCCCCTATCCGAGCATCGGACAGATCACCGGCTACATGCTCGATTCCCTGTTCATGGACAGCCTGGATTCTGATATTGAACGCATGAACCGTATCAATCAAACGATCAGCGAAACGCCCGACAAGCGTGTCGAATTTAAAGACACCACCTTGCGCCCGATAGAGTTTCTCATGATCTCACCCAGCAGGGACGTACGCGAAATCGCCCAGCGCCATGCCGGTGACTTCCCCCGCTCGGTACAGGTGTTACTCAAGGGACTCGGGGCGCTGACGCAGGAAGGCCGGCCACTCGTCAGTTACCTGCTGTTTGAGTCCGGATTCTGCCGGGAATTGATGGAACTGGGATATCAGGATGGCCTGGCGTCACAGGCCGAAATCAGGGAGCTTCTGCTGAGCGAATAACCCCGATACTCCCCCTGGAACAGGGTCACGGCCACGATTAATGCTAAGCTACGGTTTTTGACTGTCCAATCGTTTCCGCCACTATGAGAATTTTCTTCAAGTACTTCTTTAAACTCGTACAAGCCGTTGCAGGCCCTGTCCTTCTGCTGTGGGACTGGTTGACCAGCCCCAGGGGAATTGAGCGGCCTTTGCACCAGCAGCAACGCATTGATGAGAAAACCAGGAACCTGACCCTGTATCAGTTCAGAAGCTGCCCGTTCTGCATTCGCGTACGCCGCGCTATCAAACGGCACTCGCTCAATATCGAGACCCGCGACGCGCTCAGGGATACCGTAAGCCGTGAACAGCTGCTGGAAGGTGGAGGCAAGATAAAAGTACCGTGCCTGAAAATTCTGGATGAACATGGCAGCGCAACGTGGATGTATGAATCCGCCGTAATCATCCAGCATCTTGAGGAATGTGTTATACCTTTATCTTCAGACACTCGGCCAGTATAGCCTGCACCCGCCCGGCACCCAGTTTCTCCATGGTGCGAATATTTCGTTCCGGTATCCGGTCCGGCGTTGCAAATCCCGCCAGCGCCTGCTCAATACCCGCCTCGCGCAGAATATGCAGCGCCGGATAGGGGGAGCGATTGGTATAGTTTTCGGCAGCATCCCTTTCTGCACCGGCAAAGCGGTACTCGGGATGAAGGCTGGCGACCTGAAATTCACCCCTGTAGCCACCCTGCTCCAGAAAATCATCGACCACACCGAGAAAGTCGTTGTAATCGAGAAAATCCTGCAGCGTATGCGGATGGATAAGTAGTGTCGTTTCGGTTTTTCCGGCGTCTGCTTCACGCAGCAGCTCCAGTTCCTGCTCCAGGTCGGCCAGCAACAGCTCGGGCGCGCCGGCATCACTCACGACATAGCGCACCAGGTCGGCCTGGTAAGGCTTGCGGGCAAAAGGGCATAGATTCAGTTCAATGACCACACGCTCAATCCAGCACCGGAAACGCGCAATCACGCTTTCGGCATCGGGATGCTGCGGGTTGTTCATGCCGGGCTGGTTACCTGATCACGTGGTAACAGGGAACATACTCCTTGCCAGGCAACTTCATACGGTGCTGATCAACGAAAGAACTTAACAGCGCATCCATCGGATCCATAATGTCGGCGTCGCCGTGAATTTCGAAGTGTCCGTGCTGTTCGATGGCGCGTATCCCTTCGTCCTTGACGTTCCCGGCCACCACACCGGAGAAAGCGCGGCGCAGATTGGCCGCCAGCGCGTGACATTCCTGATCCTTGCTCAATACCAGGCCGCGCATGTTCTCGTGAGTGGGAATAAACGGCCGCTGGAACTCCGCATCTATCTTCAGCATCCAGTTGAAATAGTACGCATCACCATGCGCTTTGCGGAAATCCCGTACCTGCCGGATACCCGCGTACATTTCTCGGGCGACACGTTCCGGGTCATTGACAATAATCCTGTAACGTTGCTGTGCTTCGAAACCCAGCGTACCGGTAATAAACTGGTCGATCTGTTTAAAGTAGTCCTTAGCACTTTCAGGACCGGTAAAGATCAGCGGGAAGGGGATAGAGGCATTATCCGGATGCAGCAATATGCCCAACAAATACAGGATTTCCTCTGCGGTGCCGGCACCGCCCGGGAAAACGACAATTCCGTGCCCGGTACGCACAAAGGCTTCCAGGCGTTTTTCGATATCCGGCATGATCACCAGGTCGTTCACAATCGGGTTGGGTGACTCAGCTGCGATAATGCCTGGCTCGGTAATACCCAGGTACTGGCCGTCGTTTATGCGCTGCTTTGCGTGGCCTATGGTCGCACCCTTCATCGGTCCCTTCATGGCGCCCGGGCCACACCCGGTACAGATGTCCAGGCCGCGCAACCCCATCTGGTACCCCACTTCCTTGGTATAGTCATACTCCCCGCGCGTAATCGAATGCCCGCCCCAGCACACCACAAGATTCAGGTCGCCCATCGGGCGCAGAATCCTGGCATTGCGAAGGATATGAAAGACGGCATTGGTAACGCCATCCGAGCTATCCATGTCAAACTTCGGATTACCGTCGATCTCGTCACTGACATAGACAACATCGCGCAACACGGCAAACAGATGTTCGCTGATACCCTTAATCATCACACCATCGACGAACGCATGGGCAGGCGCGCCCTTGAGCTCCAGCTTGATACCGCGCTCGGTCTGTATCACCTGTACCCCGAAAGACCGGTAACGCTCGAGTAGTTCCTTGCCGTCGTCCAGGGCGCTGCCGCAATTCAGCACCGCCAGCGAACAACTGCGGAACAGGTCATACAAACCACCCTGACTGGTATCGAGGAGCTGGTTGACCTCAACCCTGGACAGAACTTCCAGGCGTCCTTCCGGGTTTATCAGGGCATCAACTACATCATATTCCATATAAATGTTATGCGTAACACATGGCGAAGCTGCCACACAGAGACTTTAGCGGATAAGTGGCATTCATACGAGTGCTTTCCAGGAAGGAAGGCCAGTGCTGTCAAGCGTCTTCTGGAGCCCCTTTACACGTTTAATACTCCCGCCCGGGACCCCTGACCTGAAAGCACCGGACTTGCGGAACAGGAACCGGTTAACCAGCTTCTGGACCCTTTCATCTTTCAGGATAAAGCCGTGATCATAACCCCTGAAGAACAGGGCGTCATCGATCAGCAGGGTATGAACCGACGCATGGTACTTGCAGGAGCTGATATGGGGCACCCTGCCATCGCCATCCTTGTTTCTGTTACCGTTCTCGAAATCAACAAAGTTTTCAGGCGACTTCCCCTTGTTACGTTTAACCTCGACAGACTGCCAGGTGTCGTAGCCATGCCGCGCAATCACCAGAATTCTTTTACGCAATGACTCGGACAACTTTGCGATATCGACCAGGTCATTGCTCACTGTGGAACGCGCATCCTTCAGCGCCATACGAAATTTCTCTGCCAGTGCGTCACCCGGTTCGGTAATGTTGGACTGCCAGTGCCTGTAATTCATGAAGCTGTGCTTACCGGCACCGGTATCAAAACGGCTGGCATCCTCATACGTCGGCAATAACTCCAGCGCCCCGGGGAAGGTGCGCACCAGTTTTCTGAACTTCGCCTTCACGTTGGAGAAAAATCCCTCACCGACCACCGCAGCGCTGGTAATATCCAGCGAGCCGTCAAAGGGTGGTACGACGAAGACTATGCGGTTAACGCTGGCGCTGCCGCTCTGCTTCAGGTAGCAGCGCAGAACCGCATTCCCCAGGCTGTGGGTAATGAAATCGAAAGTTTTCAGCTCCGACTCCAGCGCCCTGGACTTGCGCTTGATATAGATGAGAAAATCGCGCAACCGCCTGCCATTTTCCTGTGCCGAATGCCGCCAGTCATAGTTGAAAATGTACACGGGCTTGTCGGTGTCCAGATCGCGAAGAAATTCCGCATACGCCAGGTCCTCAATCTCACCGGCGCGAATCAGTGAGTCGAGTCTGTGATCAAAATACTCACCTGGCTGGTAGCGGGTGAGCTCCAGGTCCTCGATAGTTTCGAAGTTGTACTGAATTCCCGACCAGACAGTGTCGAAGGACGCCTTGTTGGTCTCGACCAGGGTTGTGCCCTTTATCCCGGGAATGAATACCACTGCATCAGAACTCATTACACATACTCCTTGTGTTATTTACCAGGATTTTCCGATAATGAAGCCACTGCCATCGTGACACTAACCAGCAGCGCAACAGCTCCCAGCAACACCAGGCTTTCTGCCATGGTGATCCCGAACGGCATATCCGGCGTATAGCCACAGGCTTCCCAGATCTTGAACAGGGCCGGGAACCATTGGTCCAGCGCGAACCAGGCGGGCAACCCTGACTCAAAACTGCAACTGCCTTCCACGGTGCCCCGCTCGATACCCAGCAGCATCCAGGCACGTTCCAGCAAACCGATGCTCAGCACCACGGTGAGCCCATGTACCAGCGTGCGCAGATACCGGGAGCTTCGTAACAACAGGGCCAGCAGCGCAACCAGCACAAACCCCAGCACCCAGATGCGGACGTGAATACAGAGAACACACGGATAGTAGTCAAGCGCGTACTGGTAATATAGCGCCACAGCCTCCAGCGACAGGCCTGCCACCAGCACAGCCAACCAGTACCAGGCACTGCCACCAATCACAGCCAGCCTGTTCAGCATTATGAACTTCCAGTCATGGAACGTTTTCTATCCGGATCAATAATCATTGTATTGTAGCAGGGGACCCTTTGTTACGCCCCGACACTTCGAGCCTCGACCGGGTTACCGGCATGCTCTCGCGCCAGGAGCACATAGACCGCCGGTACCACGAACAGGGTAAACAAGGTGCCAATACCAAGACCTGTCGCTATGGTAAGACCGATATGAAAACGGCTGACTGCACCCGGGCCACTCGCGGTAAGTAGCGGTACCATGGCGACAACCATCGATACCGTGGTCATGAGAATCGGCCGCAAGCGAATCGCGGCAGCGCTTTCAACGGCTGTGCGCCTGTCCACTCCTTCCTTAATCTGCAACTGGTTGGCAAATTCCACAATGAGAATCCCGTTCTTGGCGATCAGCCCGATGAGCGTGATCAAGCCCACCTGCGTGTAGATATTGATAGTCGCAAAGCCCATGGTAATGAAGGCCAGCGCGCCGGCAATGGACATGGGCACCGATACCAGGATGATCACCGGGTCACGCCAGCTCTCGAACTGGGCGGCCAGTACCAGGTAGATCACCAGGATAGACAGGAAGAAGGTAATAAGCAGCGCGCTGCCCTGCTGGGCGTACTGGCGCGAACCACCGGCATAGTCCCAGCTGAAACCGCGCGGAAAAATATCACGCGCGACAGTCTCCAGGTAGGCCAGCGCCTCGCCGAGCGGTACGCGCGGCGCCATCACACCCATGACGGTGAGTGAGTTGAGCTGCTGGAACTGGGTACGCTGGCTGGGCTCAACGCTCTCCTGCAGATGTATAAACGAATCCAGCGGCACCAGTGATGCGGCGCCGTTATCACGCGCCAGGTCAGTCGTCGAAAGCCCGGCCGACAGGTTGACCAGTTCTCCCGAACCGGGACGAATGTAATAATCCTTGAGCATGTCAGGTTGCAGCCGGTAGTCGCGTGCCACCTGCGGAATAACTTTGTAGCTTCGGCCTTCCAGGCTGAAGCGATTGACATCGTTGCCACCAAGCAGGGTGGCCAGGTTGCGGCCGATGTCACGCATGCTGATGCCAAGGTCACCGGCACGGTCACGGTCGATAACCACAGTGCTGCGTGGCCTGCTGTATTGCAGCTCTTTTATCAGGAACATGAAACGGCCGCTGCCCATGCCGCGACCTATCAACTGGTCTGCGACCTGGTCCAGTTCCCGGTAACCACCCTCACTGGTGATAACAAATTGTACCGGCAGGCCACCGCCCGAACCGGGCAGGCTGGGGCGCGGAAATACAGCGATCTGGAAACCGGCGATTTTCTGCAGCTTGCCCTGCAGTTCGGGTTGCACCTGCATTTGTGAACGCGCCCTGAACGAAGGCGGCTGCATCTTGAAACCGCCAAAGGTGGTGGTCGGTTCGCCACGTCCGAGCAGAAAGAAACTTTCGTGGTACTCGGGGATACTTTCGAAGGCCTCCACGATCTGTCGCGTATAGGCCTCGTTATACTCTATAGTCGCTGTCTGTGGCCCGGTGGCCTGGAAGAACAGGATGCTCTGGTCTTCCACCGGCGCCAGTTCGCTCTTACTGGTGACGAACATGAAAAATATCGATACCAGCACCACAGTTGCAAACAACAGGGTGGCCGGCAAACTGTCCAGCATGCCGTGTAACAGATTCTGGTAGCGTGCAGCCAGCCGCGCAAACCAGTGTTCGACCCACTGTTCGAAGCGGCCCTGCCTGCCGTGCGCCTTGAGTACTCTGGATGACAGCATGGGCGACAGCGTGAGTGCCACGACACCGGATATCACCACCGCACCGGCCAGGGCAAAGGCAAATTCTGTAAACAGCGTACCCACCAGGCCGCCCATGAAACCGATGGGCACGTACACCGCAACCAGTGTGGTCGTCATGGCGATAATGGGCAGTGCCAGTTCGCGCGCGCCGATCAGTGCAGCATCGAAACGCGACTTGCCCTGCTCGATGTGGCGGTGTACGTTCTCAACCACAATAATAGCGTCATCGACGACCAGTCCGATGGCCAGCACCATCGCCAACAGTGTCAGCAGGTTGATAGAAAACCCCATCAGCAACATCAGGAAAGCGGCACCGACCAGCGACAGTGGTACTGCCACTGCGGGAACGATTGCGGCACGCATGGAACCCAGCGACAGGTAGACAACCAGCAAAACGATAACGACCGCTTCGACCAGGGTCAGGAACACCTCGTCGATTGAGTCTTCTATAAACACGCTGGCGTCGTACGGAATATGTGCTTCCAGACCCTCGGGCAACTGCTTGCGGATTTCCGGAATGAGGTCGCGTATCTTCTGTGCCACGGTCAGCGGATTAGCCCCCGGCGCCTGTTCCATGCCGACAAAAATGGCTGGCTTGCCCTTGTACCAGCTGGTGGAATCATAATCCTCCGCACCCAGCTCGGCCGTGGCGATATCGGACAGGCGCACCAGTGTACCGTTGGCAGAGCGCACCACCAGCTTGCGGAAATCCTCTTCACTGGCAAGATCGGTGGTGGCAGTCAGGTTGATGGCAGTATAGGCGCCCTTGGTCTGCCCGATGCCGGCCAGGTAATTGTTGGCGCGCAACACCTCCCGCACATCGTTTGCCGTAACACCCAGCGCCGCCATGCGCTGCGGATCGAGCCAGATACGCATGGCAAATATTTTGTTACCGATCAACTCAGCCCGTGCGACACCGGGTACGGCCTGTAACTGCGGTTGCACCACGCGCAGCAGGTAATCCGTGATTTGTGAAGGCAACATACTGTCGCTGTAGAAGGCGAGATACATGAGCGCGGTAGTATCACCGGTGGTCGAGTCGATAACGGGGTCGTCGGACTGTTCCGGCAACACGTTTCGCTGACTGGCTACCTTGGCCTGGATTTCCGCGACCGCGGCGTTGGAGTCATAGTTGAGCTCCATGTGGGCTTCTATGGTGGAACGGCCCTGCACTGAGCGCGAAAAAAGGTAGTCGATGCCATTTGCTTCGGCGATGGCCTGCTGCAACGGCGTAGTGATAAATCCCTTGACCAGTTCGCTGCTGGCACCCGGGTAGGAAGTAGATACCGTCACCACGGTATTGCGGGTTTCTGGATACTGGCGAACGTCCAGCGAACCCAGGGCACGCAAACCCACCAGCAGGATCAGCAGACTGATGACACTCGCCAGCACCGGGCGGTGTACAAACAGATCGGTGAATTTCATCTGCCGTAGGTCTCGGCGTTGAGCTGAACGCTGTTATCGATAGTCACACGCTGACCATTGCGCAGTTTAATCTGGCCGGCAGCAATCACATTGTCACCTGCCTGCAGTCCTTCCACGATTTCCACGCGGCCGTCACGGACTTCACCGGTCTTGACCCGGCGTCGTTGTACCACCCGTGCGCCTTCCTGCTCCAGAATAATGAAAACCGATTCGCCGTACGGGTTATAGGTGATGGCAGTACGCGGCAGGGTAAGAATATCATCACGCGCAGGCAGCACGGTGCGGACCTCGGTAAACATACCGGGGCGCAGCAAGTGACCGGGGTTAACCAGCGTTGCTCGCAAGCGCACGCTGCGGGTGCCAGGATCGATGCCTGGATTGATCGCGGTAATAGCGCCCTCAAATACATGGCCGGGATAAGCCTGTACTTCGACTTTTACCGACTGGCCGACCTTGACCTGGGCAAAATGGCGTTCCGGGAGTGCGTAATCCACATACACGGGGTCCAGCGCCTGTAATGGAACGATGCGCGCGCCTGGTGACAGGTATTCACCGGGATCGACCTGGACAATACCGAGCTGACCACTGAACGGTGCGCGGATTTTCTTCTTGCTGATGGTGGCACGCTTGGCGGCGACAGTGGCCTGTGCACTGTCCAGCTGAGCGCGCGATCCGTCGTAGTCGGAACGTGATACCGAACGGTCCTTCAGCAACTTTTTATTGCGTTCAAACTGGAGCCTGGCGAGCGTCTGCTGTGCAATCAAACCGTCCAGATCCGCCCTGTCGACACTGTCATCAAGCTGCAGAATAACCTCGCCGACCTCGACATGCCGGCCGGATTCGAACAGGATATCACTCACCTGCCCCGGCACCTCGGTAGTCACGAATACGCCCTGTATCGCTTCAACACTGCCGACAGCCCGCAAATACGGCTGCCAGGTGTGCAGTTCTACTTCGGCGGAGGCGACCGTGACCGGCGGTTGCGGCTGCGACATCATGGCTGCCAGCTTCTGCCCGCTGTAGAACTTCCAGCCGAATATACCGCCAAACATGACTGCCAGCAGCAGCACTACGAGGATAAGCCGTTTTATCACTTTTATTGCATTCCCGTTCAGAACTGCGCTCGTTGCACCTTTCTGTGACCTGAGTGGTACAGCTGGAGTTCAATAAGCACTTCTTGCGGAGGCGCCGCCAAAGCTATCATATCCGACTCTCTGGTCGAATTCGACGGTATCTATCAGGAGGCTTGCTGGAAGTGGAAGCCTGGCAGGATGCTAGTGCTCTAGGTGCCAAAGCCCTTGATGACTTTGCTTCTCACTTTTTGCACCGAGCGTTTATCGATAACTTCTATACACCGGTCGTAGGCACCACCGAGGTAGAACCTGGCCGCAGTAACCGGCAATGGCCTGGGCAACAAGGGTTTCCGATGCCCGATATTTTCCAGCCGGTCCGCCAGCGAAGGCATTGCACTTCTACGATCCTTTTTCCCTTTTTTAACGCGTTCCAGCGTGGCCTGGACATCATCATCAGACAAACCATGCTCGAAGACTTTGGCCATCCCGGCATGTGGCAGGGATTCGGGTCTGCCGGATACCCTGGCCGTCTCCAGAACCTCTGGCCAGTAAGTGCGGCACAGGTAAGCCTCTGTCAGGACCTGGCCGGTAATACCTCTCGCCACATCCCGGTCACTGATGGCCTGCAGGGCGTACAGATCTGCATCCAGTTCACTGCTGCGGGCGGCACCTACCGAAAACGAGCGGTAAAACGGTGCGTATGAATGGAAAAACGAGCATACTGGTCTGACGAACAGGGAGGACTGCGTGGTACAGCTTGATAGATACTGATCCCACATATCACGCAACGAATAAAGCCAGCTATTCAGCCGGCTGCCTTTACCGGCCAGCTGACCTACGCGTCGGGCCAGCAATACATGCACATCCAGAGGAGACATGGCAAGCAACACGGGCAAGCCAATAATCAGAGTGCGCGTGGTGGAGAAAGCAAAGCCGTTGCACGGCGTCCTGACGATACGCACAACGAATCGGTCGCGCAGGATCACCCGGTCGATACACGGCACATCGTAGGTATCACCGAGTTCCTGCAACAGTTCAAACAACCTGGGGAAATGGCCTTCTGTCAGTTCCAGTCCGGAAGGCAGTGAAAAGCGCATGGTAAAAATGGCATAGGTCATGACACCGCCAATTGCCAGGAACAGAGTCTCGATGGTGACCAGGAACCATTGTATTTCAGACATAGCCGGTTGTATTGAGTAATAGAGCACTACCGGCATGGAGACCAGCAACACCGGAAACAGCAACAGAAAAAAGTAGCCCCCTGCGCCAGCCATCACTGTTAGTATCCGGTAGATTCGTGCCTGGCGGTTGGAAAGCATGAGAGCGCCACGACGGCTGAAGGGCTTAAAAAAACCATCGAACAGTGTCAGTTTATTGCGGAGTTCAAAAAACATTGTTGTACCCTTATCCCTGTTGCAGGTCTTGCCTTTCTGTATCGGCTGATACGCTGAAAACCAAACCGTTAAAAAGGAACAGGTAAAATTTATTTTTTGTTAATTATCTGATCGTTACACATAGACGGGGTATGCGTGCAGGAACAAACCACATTTTTATGAATTATTCAGAAGGTATTGCCACTAACCCGTTTGTCAAACTGGTAAGCTGATAAAGATCTTTGATCCGGAATCGCTTACATCGATATGCAATATTCATGGGAAAACTCCATTGCATGGCTGGGTTATATCCAGATTGAAACCCGTCAATTTAAAGGCTCTGGTGGAAGCGGCGCTCGGCAGGAAAATACGGCGAAGGCTGGCGCAAAAATGTCCAGATAATTTTCAATAATCCGGCCATAGGGTATTGACTTTCGATTGTGGTCTGTATCCTCGGGATTATCGTTATGCACAGGCGTAACACAACGGTAAGATAAATCGTGCGTAAAGCCTTTGTTGCCTCATTTTCAGTCTAGCAAAAGCTCGTATCCTGTTGTTATTAATGGCACTATCTTTTTTGTGGTAAAAATGAGCGATTTAACGCAAGTCCTGCAATTGCAGGGGTTCAGAGGCCTTTTCAGCCACTTCATCCACAAAGTTATCCACAAGATCTGTGGAAAACTTTCGGCACCGGACAAGTTACTATAACCCTTGAATTTTGCCCGTTTGCACACCACCTTTAATTAGCCCAATTACCCATAAAAAGCTGACTATGGATATCGAACACCCTGAAGATGCTGATACTGGTTCCACCTCACCGGGTAGTGGACTGGTACGCGCCAGCGAGATATTGCCCGGCACCATTCCCATACTGCCACAGACCGAGCGGCCGTTTTTCCCTGGCCAGGCGATCCCGCTGTTGATGGATGCCGATCAATGGGGCGAGACTATCAAGGCAGCGCAGGAAAACGCCAACAATATTATCGGCCTGCTGCTGGTACGCACCGAGAAATCTGATCAGGCCGGGGTTGATGATTTCCACCGCATGGGCACTGCCTGCCGTATTCACCGTGTCGGCCGGCAGGATGGCCGCATGCAGGTGCTGCTGGAAGGGCTGCAACGTTTTCGTGTCACCGACTGGCTGAACAGCGGGCCGCCCTTTTCCGCACGTGTAGAATACTTCCCGGAGGAACGCTACGAAGAGATTCCGGAGATCAAGGCATATGCCGTTGCCGTGATCAATACCATCAAGGAACTGGTGCCACTGAATCCCCTCTACGGCGAAGAGTTCAAACTGTTCCTGGATAACTTCCATCCCAACGATCCGTCGCATCTGGCGGACTTTGCCGCCAGTCTGACGACCTCTAACCGCGAAGAACAGCAGAGAGTACTGGAAGCCATTGATCTGCTGACCCGCCTGCAGCGCGTACACATACTGATCAACAAGGAACTGGAGATCGCCAAGACGCAGGCGCATATCCGCCAGCAGGTCGAAGGCGAAATGCAGCAGCATCAGCGTGAACACATACTGCGCGAACAGATGAAAGTGATCCAGAAGGAACTGGGCATATCCAAGGATGACCGTACAGCAGAGACCGACAAGTTCCGGGAACGTATCGAAGCGCTCACCCTCCCCGAAGCGGCGCAGAAACGCATCGACGAAGAGATGCAGAAGTTCTCGGTACTGGAGACTGGTTCGCCGGAATACGCAACTACACGCACCTACCTGGACTGGCTGACGCAACTGCCCTGGGGTCGGTACACCGGGGACCAGCTGGACCTCGATGCGGCGCGCAGGATCCTGGACGAGGATCACGACGGCTTGCAGGACATCAAGCAACGCATCCTGGAATTCATCGGTGTCGGCATCATGAAAGGCGAAGTGTCCGGCTCGATTATCCTGTTCGTGGGACCACCCGGTGTCGGCAAGACCTCGCTTGGCCGTTCCATCGCCCGCGCACTGGGGCGCAAATTCTTCCGTTTCTCTGTGGGAGGGATGCGCGACGAGGCAGAAATCAAAGGTCACCGTCGCACCTATGTAGGCGCCATGCCGGGCAAGTTTATCCAGGCCTTCAAGGATACCCAGTCGGCTAATCCTGTCATTATGCTGGATGAAATCGATAAGGTAGGCGCGTCCTACCAGGGTGACCCGGCCTCTGCCCTGCTGGAGGTGCTGGACCCGGAACAGAACAGCGAATTTCTCGATCATTACCTGGATGTACCCTTTGACCTGTCGAAGGCGTTGTTCATCTCCACCGCCAACCAGCTGGACACCATTCCCGGGCCGTTACTCGACCGCATGGAGATCATCCAGTTATCGGGTTACCTGGCCAGTGAGAAACTGGAAATTGCGAAAAACCATTTATTGCCACGACAAATAGAACGTAACGGGCTGAAGAAACGCGGACAGCTGCGTATCGACAAGGCAGCCTTGCGCAAAATCATCGAAGACTATGCGCGCGAGGCCGGCGTACGCCGGCTGGAGAAGTACCTGGGCGCCATAGCACGCAAGTCAGTAATAAAGATTCTCGAAGGCGAGAAAACGCCCATCCACGTGCGTACGCGCGACATCGAAGGCTACCTGGGCAAACCGGTATTCACCCGGGACAAGCGCATGTCCGGCGTAGGCATCATTACCGGCCTTGCCTGGACCGCTATGGGTGGCGTCACCCTGACTATCGAGGCGACACGTATTCACAGCTTCACCCGCGGCTTCAAGCTCACCGGCCAGCTGGGTGATGTCATGCGTGAATCAGCGGAAATCGCCTACAGCTATATCCTCGCTAATGCCGAGAGCTGGGGTGCGTCACCGGATTTCTTCGAAAATTCGCTGATTCATCTGCACGTGCCCGCAGGCGCGACACCCAAGGACGGACCCAGTGCGGGGATCACCATGGCCAGCGCGCTGTTGTCACTCGCCAGGCGGCGCAGGCTGGTGCGCAACCTGGCAATGACCGGTGAACTTACCCTGACGGGGCAGGTGTTACCGGTAGGTGGCATTCGGGAAAAAGTCATTGCGGCGCGGCGCCTGAATATCAGGGAACTGATTCTGCCGGAGGCGAATACAGGGGATTTTGAAGAAATCCCGGAGTACATCCGCGAGGGCATCACAGTGCATTTTGCCCGGCAATTCCAGGACGTAGTGCCCTTGTTGTTTGACAAGTGATTATTCTTTTCAACAAACCGTTCCAGGTGTTGTCACAGTTCACCACTGAGGGAAACAGAAAAACCCTCGCGGATTACATCGATATCAGGAACGTCTATGCCGCCGGCAGACTGGACTATGACAGCGAAGGGCTGCTGGTTCTGACTGACGACGGAAAACAACAACAGCGTATCGCAAATCCAAAGTACGGGAAGACCAAGAGTTACTGGGCACAGGTCGAAGGTGTTCCCGGAGAAAGCGATCTGGAACGTTTACGCAACGGGGTGACGTTAAAAGACGGGCCTACCCGTCCTGCCGTTGTGGAACTGATCGAACCGCCTGGCATCAGCGAGCGGGTACCACCCATTCGGGAACGCAAAAGCATTCCAACCAGCTGGCTGAACCTCACCCTGTCCGAGGGCCGCAACCGACAGGTGCGGCGCATGACAGCACATATCGGGTATCCTACGCTACGCCTGATCCGTTACCGGGTGGGTGACTGGAGCCTGAATGGTATTGCGGTGGGAACTTTCGTGGTCAGGAACAACACCCATCGCTGACAGATGCCTTTTTCTGTTCCATTGGATCAAATTACCGGACTCATCGTGTACGAAAAACATCCCGGGAGGGCTATCAGCATAGCCTGAACCTGGCACAGCAGTCTCTCCATCATGCTTCAACTGTCGGCTCCGTTCTGGATTTCATCGTCTTCCTGAAGCTGCACCAATGCATTGGAACGAAGCCAATGCCACGCTTCGTCTTCGCTCATGTTGTCGATCTCAGTATGACTGCGAGCCTGTGGCTTGCCATGAATAGACCCTCCTGAATAGCTCCGCCGTATCCACAGCCACTCAACCATCGGCACGGTTGTACTCAAACAGGTTCGAACAGGCAGCAAGAAGCGCTGCTCGCGCGTGTAACAGACAGCACGCAAGGTGACTTTCCACTTCCGCCTGCATTGCCCGAACCCTTTCAGAACGTTCGTCCATGCCACTGGCATAATCAGGTGACTCGGGCATACCCAGCAACAGGGCCAGCGCCACCCGGATTTCCGGCGGCAAGTTGATAGCGGCTTCCGGTTCACCCAGGCTGGCCCTGCCCAGGTTCAGGGCAGCGTCGATCAGCATGAACGCGGATTCCATTGATTGACCGGCCCTGGCTTCGGCCTCGTCGAGCATATTCCGTTGGCGCGACCAAACCGCTTCGGCAACCTCTTCACCCAGGTTTTCACTCACCAGCACCAGGTAAGAACGCAACGAGTACACCCAGACACTCGATGTGAAGAGGTCTCGATAGTTCTCACCAGTGGCCGACTGTTCATACAATCCAGCAAGCCGATCACCTTGCTCACCGAGAAAGCTGATTGGTAACATTGCCAGATACTGAAGGTGGCTTTCCGGCCGGGTCTCCGATTGACCGTTTTGCACTAAAACCCCACTACGTTACTGGAAACAAAAACTAACGACCTGGCAATCTAAGCACAAACTGCTATGATTGAATTGTCTCTGCATGCCAATGGCTTGGCCCTGAATACGCATGACTCCTCCTGAATTGCTAACCCGGAAACAGGCAAGCTCAATAGGCAGCGCGGTTATTCTTGTTGATAAGGCACTACGTACCTATGTAATTGATCCGGGACCGCTGCTCCATAGAGCAGGCATTGACTACGCGGAAGCCTCTTCACCCTATGCGCGCATACTCTCAGCGCGTGTGTATAAACTGTATCGGCTCAGTGTTGATGCAACAGGCGATCCCTGTTTCGGTCTAACAGTAGCTGAGCAGATACAACCCGCTAACCTGCACGGCCTGGGTTTTTCCTGGCTGGCGAGCGACAGCCTGCTCGACGCACTGGAGCGACTACTCCGATTCAGTAAACTGATAAACAATGTCGCCCGGTTTAGACTGGAAAGAACACAACAGACCATAGATCTGGTGGCCACCAATCTGGGCAAGCTGCCGGACTACCCGGATTCTGTGGTAGACACCATCATGGCGATGTTCCTGCGAATGTGCCGGATCACTGCCGGAAGTGATATCAACCCTCTTCGAGTTGACCTGATGCGTTCCAGGCCGGCCTGCGCCAATAAATTCAACGACGTATTTTGTGCGCCGATTGAATTCAACGCAGCAGACAACCGCTTGTGTTTTGACAGGGCGTCCCTCGAAGCGCGTCTTCCGAGTGGAAACCCGGAACTCGCACGGATCAATGACCAGTCAGTGGTCGACTACCTGGCACGCTTTGATCGAGATGATACATCCATGCGGGTACGCACCCGGATTATTGAGCAACTTCCGGCCGGAACACCATGCCGGAACGGTATCGCCGGGGAACTCCATATCAGTCTGCGCAGCATGCAAAGAAAACTCAAGGATGAAGGAACCAGCTTTAACAAGCTTCTCGACGGCACGCGACGCGAACTGGCCATGTACTATGTCCGTGAAACACACCGCTCCCTCGGAGAGATTTCCTACCTGCTCGGTTTTTCGGAACCCAGCAGCTTCACGCGTGCCTTCAGACGCTGGACGGGTATGGCGCCGCAGGAGTTCCGTGAAAACGCCTGGGCTTGAACCGCAACCAACCAGCCCGAACAGCTATCACCACAACTACCAGCGGCGCACGCGGCCGGTATCGACGTGGATAAAATCAGATTTGGCGTAATAACCGACACCGCCCGCTTTTAGTGACAGTGCAGCATCCCTCAGCTGCTTCAGCTCGCAGCCGGGCAAACGGATATCGATCGCCTTGCCCTGCATGTGCAGGCTGCGCTTTGCCACGCCGCTGCTGCTGGCCCGTAATTTCCGGTTGCTCTGCGGTGAACGGTAACCGGAAATAACATGGAACGCGCCACTGATCCCTGTTGTCTGCTGCAACACATACAGCAGATCCAGCAGTTTCGGATCCATGGGATATACCTCACCCGAGCGATGATCACGCAACACCTGGTTAACGTCCTTCAGTTCGTCTTTCAGGTAGCCGCCTTGCACCCAGTAGGTCGAGCGCAGCGTTTCACCGGTGTGAAGATTCCTGAATGCGAGGCTGCGCTCCGGCGCACGGTGCAGCGATGCCTGCAGCACCGGCGTCACCAGTACGGCGCCTGTTCCGAGTAGCGTCTGGATAAACCTGCGTCGTGCGGGATGCTGGATGTCGTCCTGACAGGGGTTCCGGTATTTCTCTGTCATAGTGCCCTGTTAGGTGCATAGCCTGTGCCAGGCAGGCGAGTGCGGGAATTATACCGGAGTCTGGTTAATTCGCCAGGCGTTTCACCTGCTTACCCCTAAAATCCAGGGCGTTGACGAGCGACAGATTTCTGGCAATTGAAGCGCGCCGCTCAGTCGCACCATCCCGGTGCAGTACCGCCAGGGGATCTTGTCGAATTATGCCTCTGTTTCGGTGTAACCCACAGCATTGAAAAACAGGCCAATCAGGTAATCGGAAATCTCGAACAGGTCCATGTCACGATAGCGGGGGGATTGATAGATACACTTGGAGTACAATGCTTCGCGCATTATCCCCTGGAAGGCCATGGCAGCCAGTCGGCCGTTGACGGGCTCAATACTGTTATTGGCACTGAGTTCCTTCAGGCTGAACTCGATAAAATCAGTAAAGGGACGCCAGCGGTTTTCAAAGAACTGGCGGGTCGCATCGCTGCCTTCCAGCGCACTTTGCATTTCCATACGCAGGTAGTCCGGGTCCCTGGAAACACTTTCTATATAAATGCGGGTTATCTTGCGCAATACGTCAGCGAAACTGCCGTCACTGTTCACTACGGCATCGACATAACTCTCACGCTTGCAGGCAATATCGTTGAGTACTTCTTCGTACAATGCCTCCTTGGACTGAAAATGACGGTACAGGATCGCCGGACTTACACCCAGCCGTCGGGCGATCTCATCGACAGAGACACCATGGTAACCCTTGTCTGAAAACAGTACTTTGGCAACCGCAAGGATAGTGGCTTTTCTTTCTGTGGCTTTCAGTCGTTTTGCCATAGTTACCCAATGAAGTCTGCCTGGCATATACCCTTCGATTAACCGGACCCCCCTTATCCGGACCAGAGGGATCCGGTTGCGGCCTATGACTTGCGGATATTGAACTGGTACTCCGTACCGTCCTGCGTAGTCTCCAGCAGTTCGTTACCGGTCTGTTTACAGAACGCTTCAAAATCCTTTACCGAACCCGGGTCAGTCGCAATGATGCGCAGCACCTGGCCGGCAGTCATCGAATTTATGCTTTTCTTGGCCCTCAGGATGGGCAGGGGGCAGTTGAGGCCACGCGCATCAAGTTCCATATCAAAGTTGGACATGCTGTATCTCCTGTTGTTAGTAAGCGTTTACTTTTTAATGCATACTGGTTGGTATGTCAATAGGAGATCTAACGTATTGTAATTAAACAGTCTCGCAGCAAGCTGTCATGGCTGGGATAAGGGATTTCCGCCTACTTTTCAGCGCTGACCATGCAGATCCAGCCGGGGTCGGCCTCCCCCGTGGTGGCAGGCTCGAAGATACCATTCGGCTCGTCATTCTCGTCCCAGCCCTGCCAGTAGATGGTGACACTGGAGAAACCTGCCTCCAGCAGCATCTCTTTTAATTCCGGCAGACTGTAAAGACGCCACGCATAACTGAATGCCTTTTTCATTTTTGAGCCGTCGTTAAAATTGAAATGGATAAAGCACTGCATATGTCCGGTGACTGGATCATAACTGGCCTGTTCCCAGACATAGGTGAAACCTTTGTGCCTGGTTTTCTCTTCCATTTCACGGTAGGCGTCGTAACCACCGAAGGCGTCCAGAAACAGGATACCGTCGTCCACCAGCGAATCACGAACTGATGCGAAATAACTGATCAGCTCTTTGCGCACTTCAAGGATCTGCCAGCTGAAATTCATCGCCAGCACGATATCGACAGGCGCTGTTTCAGCCTCGCATACATTTTCCTGAAGTAATTTAACCCGCGCTTTCTGTTCATCATTCAGTGCGGCTATATGGTGGTCCCGGCTCCACGCCAGGACTTCCGGGTCAAGGTCTACGCCCACCGCCGTGTTTTCAGAACGCCCGCGCACCCATTCACAGCACATCTGGGCAGTACCACAGAAATCCTCGCGCATCAGTGTCGCCGTGCGACCGCGAATACGCCTGAAATTGTCATCGACAAACTCGTATTCGAAATCGGTAGACTGCACTGACTTCTCATACAGTTCGTACCTGTCGGCCATATCCGCCTTGCGTGGTTTCTTCGTTTTCCGCTTTCTGCCGGATTTCCCGGAAGTTTTGTGTTGGGTTTTCTTTATGCTCATGGTCGCCCTTTGTGCCACAATCAGGCACGCGATCATACCAAGTAGAATCTTTCATTCAATGCTTCCGGAAACTCTGCAAATCCTCAGCCGAATTGTCCGCGACATTGCCGATCGGGAGCTGCCACCACGTTTCTGTTGCCATTCAGGCTCACGCAAGAGCGACGGCAGCCTGGTCACCGAAGCCGATGTTGTCACGCAGGCGGCCCTGGTCGAGGCAGTACAGGAACACTGGCCGGACATTGATGTGCTGGGTGAAGAGATGGAAGAAGCGGCGCAGCAGCAGGCCCTGCAACAGGCAGGATCGGGTGTATGGTGCATCGATCCACTGGACGGTACCAGTAATTTCGCGGTTGGCGTCCCCTACTACTCGGTCTCTGTCGCACTGCTGCGCAACCACACAGTCGAAATGGGCGTGGTCTACGACCCCAGCCGCAAAGAGTGCTTTGCGGCGGCCAGGGGACACGGCGCCTGGCTGAATGAGCAGCCGTTACAACTGCAACATCTTTCCACACCCCTGTCGCAGGGCATGGCGCTTATCGACCTGAAACGCCTGCCTGCAAGCCTGGCCAGCCGCCTGGCGGCGGAACCACCCTACCGCTCGCAACGCAGTTTCGGCTCCGTGGCGCTGGACTGGTGCTGGCTGGCAGCGGGGCGCTGCCACGTGTACCTGCACGGCAGGCAAAAACTCTGGGATTACGCAGCGGGCTGCCTGATCCTGGCCGAGGCAGGCGGCAGTGCTGTGACACTGGAAGGCGAACCGGTCTTCAAAGCAACGCTGGAACCGCGTTCTGCTGCCGCGGCACTGGACCCGGCCATCTTTGCTCAGTGGAAAGCCTGGCTGGGAATAGCAGAGCGCTGATCACCCACCGCTAAGGTAAGCCAGTGCCAGATTGCCCTGCTGGGCAAAGTGCTTGAAACTGGTGAAATATCGCGCGCGGTATGGGCAAACACCGGCATACCGGATTCCCCCAGTTTCTGAACCCGGCCGGACAGGCCCTTCGGATCCGCCTTGCGGCGCCGGGTTTCATCTGCAGTTTCGTTATCT
>CAZWJB010000003.1:0-20063 GCA_964634485.1 uncultured Thiohalobacter sp.
AAGTGCTGGACTGGTTCTCGAACTAGCCGAGTGACGAAAGCTCCCGTTCCAGCAGTTCCGGGTCGCCGAGGTTGAGTTCAACAAGGCGGCGCAGGTGCGTGATGCTGTCGACATCGATATCCTTGCACCTCAGCCCCAGTTCTTCATTCTCCTGATGAGCAAGCTGTACATCCATGCAAATATCAGGTCCGCCCTGCAGGTGAACGACGAGTCGATAATCCTGTTGCGGGTCCGGTCCGAAATCCGGTGGTGCCTTGATTAGAGCGCCGTGCAGGGAGATATCGATAAGGCCGGTTTCCCATACCTGCTGTCCCAGCGTAAGGGTAACCGGAACATCGAAGGGGATACGGCTGAATTGTCGCTGCTCTTCCTGTTCAGCTGGTTTCACCGCGGAGTCCTGCACGGCAGCTGAATCGATAAAATACTGCAGCTGTAGTTCGCCGACGCTGATTTGATCGCCATTTTGCAACGCTCGGGTATCATTGCCAATGATCTGGTTGTTCAGCTGCGTTACCTGTTCGCCCTGCAGGTGTGACAGATGGTAACCGTCCTCGCGGTGGGTAATGACGGCGAGGTTGCCGTCGGGTTTTCCGATACGGGTGAATGCTTTCTCAAGACGGATGATCCGGCCCAGATGACTGCCGTTCTGGATTTGCATCCAGCCGGTAGCGGGCACCTTTGCAACGCTGGTATCCGGTATCGTGCCGTCGGTTGCCGCGGAATAGACCAGGGTGTGCTTCCCAACCTGGATATGGTCACCATCCATGAGCGTACAGGCTTCACTGATGCTCTGGTTGTTGACTTTGATCGTGCTGTTGGTGTCCACCGGTTCGATGGTGAAGTCTTCACCGTGTCGGAGAACCCGGGCGTGCCGGGGTTCAACCGCGAGACTGTCTATTTGCAGCGTGCAGTCGGGCTCCCGCCCGATCAGGCAGTCTGAATTCTGTAATACGAAAACCCTGAGTTTGCGATCCTTGAATGACAGCGTCAGTTTCGCCATGAATGTCCCCCGGGATATATGGCTGTTCCGATTATAAACAACGGCCGCTGCAGTTCAATCTGATGTCAGCTTATCCCCTGTGCCGCTGTTCTTCTGTGATGGCGGGCCTGGGTATTATTGTTTTTCTTTAAGATTCAAAGCAATAGAATTTATGCAGTAGCGCAGGCTGGTGGGTTGCGGGCCATCCTCGAAAACATGGCCGAGGTGTGCGTCGCACTGTGTGCACAGGACTTCAACACGTTTCATGCCGTGGCTTATGTCTTCCCCGGTGCGAATTGCCTCGGTGGATACCGGTTGCCAGTAGCTTGGCCAGCCACTGCCGGAATCGAACTTTTCATCGGAACGGAACAGCGGCGCACCGCAACAGATGCAATAATAAACACCCTCAGTTTTGCAGTCATGGTACTTGCCGGTAAAGGCGCGCTCGGTGCCTTTTCGACGTGTCACTTCGAATTGTTCAGGGGTCAGTTGCTGCTGCCATTCTTCTTCGGTTTTGCAGGTTTTGTCACTCATTGGGCAGTTACTCCGTTGGCGGAGCTACACGGCGTTGTGTCGTGTGCACGCGCAGGGTCTTGACCAGGTTGCCCCTGGTCTGCACGATCTCTACCGGGTAGCCGGACAGCAGCAGGCTGGTACCGGGTCGGGGGATGTCCTCGAGATACTCCAGCACCATACCATTGAGCGTCTTGGGTCCGTCGATGGGCAGATCCATATGCAGGGAGCGATTCAGTTCGCGCACGCTGGCGCTGCCGTTGACCAGGAAGCTGCCGTCTTCTTCCGCGGTGTAAGCGCGGATGCTGGCTGACGGGTCGGTGGTGAACTCGCCGACCACTTCTTCCAGAATGTCTTCCAGCGTGGCCAGTCCCTGGATATCACCGTACTCGTCGACCACCAGGCCGATGCGCCGGCGTTCACGCTGGAAGTTCAGCAACTGGCGGTTGAGGGGCGTGTTTTCCGGGATGAACAGTGGTTCCTTGGTCAGGCCTTTCAGCGTTTCCGGGCCCAGTCTGTTATCCATCAGCAGGGGCAGCAGCCTGCGTATGTGAACGAAGCCGATAACGTTGTCGATACTGTCCCGGTACACCGGCAGGCGTGTGTACTGGCTGACGGTAATCTGGCGCACGATGGCGTCCCAGTTATCCTGCAGATCGATGCCGGTAATTTCCTTGCGCGGCACCATGATGTCTTCCACGGTGACCTTTTCCAGGTCAATGATGTTCAGCAGCATGTCCTGGTGCCGCTTGGGGATCATGGCGCCGGCTTCGAGTACCACGGTGCGCAACTCCTCCTGGCTGAGCGCGTCTGGCGAGCTGTCATCCTGCCGGATACCGAGAGATTTCAGCAATGCATTGGCAACAGTATTCACTACCCACACCAGTGGATAGAGGATCCACAGCAACGGGCCGTAGATAAAGGCGGCGGGAAAGGCGACACGTTCCGGGTGCAACGCGGCCAGTGTTTTGGGTGTGACTTCCGCAAAGATCAGGATTACCAGTGTCAACAGCCCGGCGCCGATGGCGATAGCGGTTTCACCACCCAGGCGCAGGGCAATGACCGTGGTTAGCGACGAGGCCAGGATATTGACGAAATTGTTGCCGAGCAGAATGAGCCCGATGAGGCGGTCCGGGCGTTCCAGCAGTTTTTGCGCGCGCCTTGCACCCGCGTGCCGGGTACGCGCCAGGTGGCGCAAGCGATAGCGGTTGAGCGTCATCAGGCCGGTTTCGGAACCGGAGAAAAACGCAGACAGGACAATCAGAAATGCCAGCACGCCAAACAGCACACCAAGGGGGATATCGTCCAAAGAGCCTGAACTCCGTTGCCGCAGATAGTCAGATTGTAGGCGCTGGAAGCAGGTTTGTCAGGCGGTCCGGCCGAGGATCAGTTCCAGCACCAGCTTGCTGCCAAAATAGGCCAGCAGCAGGAAAACAAACCCGATCAGTGTCCAGCGAATGGCCTTGCGGCCGCGCCAGCCGAATTTCCAGCGGCCCCACAGCAGAATACCGAAAATCACCCAGGCGGCGATGGAGAGCAGGGTTTTGTGCACCAGGTGCTGGGCAAAGATATCTTCCAGAAACAGAACGCCTGTCAGCAGCGCGGCGCTTAACAGGGCAAAGCCGGTACCGATCATCTGGAACAGCAGGCCTTCCATAATCTGCAGGGGCGGCAGGGCGCGGATATAGCCGCCGGGGTGGCGGTTGCGCAGATGCCAGTCCTGGATTGCCAGCAGCACGGCCTGTACTGCAGCCAGTGCGAACAGGCTGTAGGCGAGCACCGAAAAAAGGATATGCAGGTCGAGTTGCCAGGAACCGGAGGTGGTGGCCGTTTGCTGTCCGGGATTCCAGCTGACCAGCGCGACTGTTGCCGCGGCCACGGGCAGTACCGGAATCCCCAGGTTTTCGACCGGCTGTTTGATCGCGACCAGTAACAGCAGCAGCACCGTTATCAGGGCAACGAGCGACGCCGCGTTGAAAAAGCCCAGGTTCAGACCATTGCCCGTAATCAGGTGCGGGTAGAGCACCAGTGCGTGCAGGGTGACGGCGCCGAACCCCAACAGCAGCACCAGGCCACGGTTCATGCGCAGGCCGGAGTTACTGCCGGCCAGGCGTACGGTGAGGGCTGCGCTGGTGAGCAGATAGAGGGCAATGGCAAGCATGGAAAAGGCGAACAGGCTCATATAAAGAATAATGGCATAAGCGGCTGTGAGCGGAAAGCCCGGTTGTGCTGCCTGCCAGTGTCAGACCAGGTGACGTATTGCGTCAGGCGGTCCGGAAACGGGGCGCACGGAAGCGGTTTCGGGGCCTGAACTGTGATGGTGTCTGCATTTTTTCTGTGAAACGCAGTGGCACGATCCTCGCATTGACCAGGGAAACGAGCTGAATTGAGCAGAATTATGGAACTCAGGATACTAGGTTGTAGCGGAGGGATCGGTGCGGATCTGAGCACCACGTCCCTGTTGGTGGACAGCGATATACTGATTGACGGCGGCACCGGGATTACCGAGCTGAGCCTGGACGAGATGTCGGCCATACGGCATATCTTCGTGACACATTCGCACCTGGATCACATTGCCGGCATCCCCATGCTGCTCGATTCCATTTTCGATCTGATCAGTGAGCCGGTGGTCCTGCACGCACGCGAAGAAACCATCAGGATGCTCAGGGAGCACATATTCAACTGGCAGATCTGGCCGGATTTTTCCAGACTGCCGAGTGCTGAACAGCCGGTGTTGCGCTTCGAAGTCATGGCTCCGGGCGAGCAGATACAGGTAGGGGCCCGGCGTGTGGAAATGATCGCTGTGAATCATGCAGTGCCGGCCGCGGGCTACCGGGTACAGAACGGCGTCGGTTGTTTTGCTTTCAGTGGCGATACCACCAGCAATGACAGTTTCTGGGAAGCGCTGAATCGCCACGACAAGCTGGATCTGCTGATTGTGGAGAGTGCATTTGCCGATGAAGACCTCGAGCTGAGTACCAGGGCGCGCCACTATTGCCCGCAGCTGCTGGCAGATGATCTGAAGAAGCTGAACCATAGTCCGCGTCTCTACCTGACCCATCTCAAACCCGGCAGTGAAGACATTATTGTCGAACAGTGCCGCAGCCGCATCGACCAATTGCCCATACACCGCTTGTGCGGGGGCGAACGTTTCAAGTTATAATCCCGCCTTGCCACGCACGCACAGGACAGGCCGCCCCGGCCCGTGCGTATGGGGTCTCTATTCTGGCGGGATGAAGCGCGATGTTCCAAAATCTCACTGACCGGCTGGCCCGGACCATCAAGAACCTGCGCGGGCAGGGCCGCCTTAGCGAAGACAATATCAAGGATACCCTGCGCGAAGTGCGCATGGCCTTGCTGGAAGCCGACGTGGCGCTGCCGGTAGTCAAGGAGTTTACCGAAAAAGTCCGTCAACGCGCGGTGGGCCAGGAGGTTATGCAGAGCCTTAGTCCGGGGCAGGCGCTGGTCAAGGCTGTCAATGACGAACTGGTTTCCCTCATGGGTGAGGCCTGTGACGAGTTGAATCTCAATGTGCAGCCTCCGGCGGTGGTGCTGATGGCGGGTCTGCAGGGCTCGGGCAAGACGACATCAACCGCCAAGCTGGCGCGCTGGCTGCAGGAACGTAAAAAGAAATCGGTGCTGGTAGCCAGTTGTGACGTCTACCGGCCCGCAGCCATCGAACAGTTACAGACTCTGGCGAAGGAAGTCGGGGCGGAGTTCTTTCCCAGCAGCAAAGATCAGGATCCCGTAGCTATTGCCGCGGCCGCGCTGGAGCAGGCGCGCAAACAGCACCTGGACGTGCTGATTGTCGATACCGCGGGCCGCCTGCATATCGATGCGGAAATGATGGACGAAATCCAGCGCGTGCATGCTGCCATTAATCCGGTCGAGACCCTGTTTGTAGTCGACAGTATGACCGGTCAGGATGCAGCCAACACAGCGCGCGCCTTCAATGATGCATTGCCGCTCAGCGGTGTGGTGCTGACCAAGACCGATGGTGATGCGCGCGGCGGTGCAGCACTGTCGATACGCACTGTCACCGGTAAGCCGATCAAGTTTCTTGGTATCGGTGAAAAGACCGATGCGCTGGAGCCGTTTCATCCTGATCGCGTGGCGTCACGTATTCTCGGTATGGGTGACGTGCTCAGTCTGGTCGAGGAAGCCGAGCGCAAGGTCGACAAGGACAAGGCGGCAAAGCTTGCCAGAAAACTGCACAAGGGCAAGCGCTTTGATCTGGAAGACTTTCACGATCAGCTGCAACAGATGATGGGTATGGGGGGGCTGGGCAATCTTATGGACAAGCTGCCCGGGGTCGGCCAGCTACCGCAGAACGTGCGTGAGCAGGTTAACGATCATGATATGCACCGTATGCTCGCGATCATCCGTTCCATGACACTGAAGGAAAGACGTTTTCCCGATATTATCAAGGGCTCACGGCGCCGGCGTATTGCTGCCGGGTCCGGTACCCTGGTGCAGGATGTGAATCGCTTGCTGAAGCAGTTTATCCAGATGCAGAAAATGATGAAGAAAATGTCCAAAGGCGGGATGAAGAACATGATGCGTGGACTCAAGGGGCGTATGCCGCAGGGGTTCCCCTTCTGAACTGGATGGTTGCAGGGATGCAGGCGCTGGCCTGTACGGAAAGGAGAAAGCATGGAAGGAATAAATTCAGAGGCAAAGCTACGTTCGGTACTCCAGGAAGTTGCTTTCGAACTTAGCGCTGCGGACAGTGAACAGTTTCTGCGGCAGTGCGTGGAACACCTGGCAAAGACCTTTAATGTGACCTATGGCATTATCGGCCGGTTGTACTACGACGACGAAGGGGTTCCCGGTATTCGCTCGCTTGCAGCCATTGCCAATGGCAGCCACCAGAAACCCTACTGCTACGCACTACCGGGTACGCCGTGTGAAAACGTGGTTGGCAAACAGGTTTGTAGCTATGGAAGCAAGTGTCAGGAGAAATTCCCCGACGATCATCTGTTGGCGGATATGGGTGTGGAGGGCTATATCGGCGCACCGCTGTTCGATTCGTCCGGGCAGCCGACCGGCATTATTGCTGTTCTTCATACAGAAGCGATCGAGGAGCTGGAATTCAAGCAGGAGTTGTTGAAGATATACACCCTGCGTGTCGCCAGGGAAATCGAGCGGCAGGAAAGTGAGCGGGCAATACGCCGCAGTGAGGAACGCTATCGCACGCTGGTGGCTAATATTCCCGGGGTAGTTTACCGCTGTGGTCTGGATGCTGACCGGACTATGGAATTTATCAGCGAAGCAATCCAGGTGCTTTCCGGCTACCCGCCCGAAGAATTTATTGATAACAGCATGCGCAGCTACGCCAGCCTGATTCACCCCCGGGATGCGCAGGCTGTGGAGGATAATGTGCTTGCAGCAGTACTGGAAGACCGGCCCTTTGTGCTTGAATACCGGGTCGTCGATGCGCAAGGCCGGATCCACTGGGTCTACGAAAAGGGGCAGGCGCATCGAAATAGCCAGGGTGAAGTATTGTGGCTGGATGGTGCCTTGTTCGATATCAGCGATAAAAAGCAGGCCGAGAACGAGCTGTACAGCTATCAGGCGCATCTGGAACAAATTGTCGACCAGCGTACTGCCGATCTGCAGGATGCTGCCGGGAATCTGGAGGCCTTTACCTACTCGGTGTCTCATGATCTGCGTGCGCCGCTGCGGGGGATTGATGGATTCAGCGAAGCGCTGTTGCAGGACTGTACCGATGAACTAAGCGATAAAGGCAAGGATTACCTGCGCCGGATTCGCGCCGGCACTCAGCGCATGGGGGCGCTCATCGACGACCTGCTTACTCTTTCGCGCATCAGCCGCAAGGAACTCAGGAGCAGCAATGTTGACCTGTCTGCGATTGCCAGGTCTGTGGTCGCCCGGCTGCAGCAGGATGATCCCCGGCGTGCGGTGTGTTGTGAGATCGGTGAGGGATTACGTACTGAGGGGGATAATAACCTGTTGACTGTCGTGCTGGAGAATCTGCTCGGGAACGCCTGGAAATACACCGGCAAGACCGCCGACGCACGTGTCGAAATGAGTTCGACCCTGCTGGATGGCGAGATGGTTTTTGTTGTGCGGGATAACGGCGCTGGATTTGATATGCGCTATGTCGACAAGTTGTTCGGAGTCTTCGAGCGCCTGCACGGAGCAGAATTCGAGGGCAACGGTATTGGCCTGGCAACCGTAAAGAGGATTATCGAACGTCATGGTGGCAGAATATGGGGGGAAGGCGAACCGGGCAAGGGCGCCAGCTTTTTCTTCTCAGTGCCGGTCAGAGGCGACATGCCAACAGTCGAGAAATAAGTGTAATGCCTTGAATATAAAAGTATTTCAACAACTTCCGGCCTGCGTGCGGCCGGATCGCATTCATCACAGGCGATAAAGTTCTTTATAGTTAAAGAGGTTCGACAAAATCGCTCCGGTCCGGCTGGCCGGTGCACATGGAGTATTTTCCGCTCAAGCGCTTCACTTTTTAGCCAAACCGCGTAAAATGCCCGCTTTTCCGCGGCGCCGGTTGTGGCCCGCATAAAGATTTATAGAGGTTTTGTCTCGATGGTAACTATTCGACTGGCACGCGGCGGCGCAAAAAAGCGGCCTTTCTATCATGTGGTGGTTACGGATTCCCGCAATCGTCGTGACGGTCGCTACATCGAGCGTCTGGGGTTTTTCAATCCCGGGGCAGTCGGTCAGGAAGTCCGCCTCAAGATTGATGCTGAACGTACCCGGCACTGGGTCAGTCAGGGTGCCAGGACTTCAGACCGGGTCGCCAGACTGCTCAAGGAGCAGGCACAGTAAGCGAACCCGGAACACAGGCGTACATAATTCCGGTTGGCCGAATTTCAGGGGTCTACGGAGTACGTGGATGGGTTCGGGTCTTTTCCTATACCCGACCGCGTGAAAATATAGTCCACTACCCGACCTGGTATCTGCAACGCAGGGACGGGAGCTGGCAGGAACGGCAGCTGGCGGAAGGCAGGCAGCACGGCAAAGGTGTTGTTGCCCGGCTGGCGGATTGTGTCGACCGGGACCAGGCCGCGGCGCTGACGGGGCGTGAGATTGGTATCACGCGCGACGAGCTTCCTGCTACGCAACCAGGCGAGTACTACTGGCACGATTTGCAGGGCTTGAGTGTGGTTACCCTGGCAGGTGAGCCGTTGGGAACGGTGGATCACCTGATCGAAACCGGTGCCAACGATGTGCTGGTTGTCGACGGGGAACGTGAACGGCTGATTCCGTTTGTCATGGGTAAGGTGATCGTTCAGGTGGACCTGGAGCAGGGCGAGATCCAGGTGGACTGGGACAAGGATTTTTAAAGGGACGCCATGCATATCGATGTGGTGACCCTGTTCCCGGAGATGATCCGGGACTGTTGCCGGTACGGCATTCCGCGCATAGCCATGGAGAAGGGCTTGCTGGAGCTGGAAAGCTGGAATCCACGCGATTTTGCCGATAACCGGCATCGCAGTGTGGATGACAGGCCCTACGGGGGTGGACCCGGAATGGTCATGCAGGTGCAGCCGGTGGCGGACGCCATCAAGGCCGCGCGCAGCAGGGGCAAGGGGCCGGTGATTTACCTCAGCCCACAAGGCAAACGCCTGGACCAGACCGTGTTGCGGCGCTTTGCAGAGTTGCCGCACATGATTCTGCTTGCCGGGCGCTATGAAGGTATCGATGAGCGGCTCATCGAGTTGCATGCCGATGAAGAATGGTCCATTGGTGACTATGTGTTGAGTGGTGGCGAGCCGGCAGCACTGGTATGGATTGACGCACTGGCGCGTCTGTTACCGGGAGCGCTGGGTGATGAGGAATCTGCACTACGTGATTCCTTTATGGACGGGTTGCTGGATTATCCGCATTATTCGCGCCCGGAAGTCGTTGATGGAATCGCGGTGCCGGATGTTCTGTTATCCGGTAATCATGCCGGCATCGAGCGCTGGCGCATGAAGCAGTCGCTGGGGAGGACCTGGCAACGCCGGCCCGATCTGCTGGAGCAGAAGGCGCTGAGCGAGGAACAACAGGCGTTGCTGGCGGAATTTATCCGCGAGCAACAATCGAAACAAGCGGACTGAACCCGTCGTTAGGGGAAGAACATGAGCAACATAATTCAACAGCTGGACAGTGAACAGATGACCAGGGAAATACCGGAGTTCTCTCCCGGCGATACCGTGGTTGTGCAGGTAAAGGTCAAGGAAGGGAACCGTGAACGCTTGCAGGCTTTTGAAGGTGTCGTGATTGCCAGGCGTAACCGCGGACTGAATTCCGCCTTTACCGTACGCAAGATATCTCACGGCGAGGGCGTCGAACGCGTGTTCCAGACCTACAGCCACACGGTAGCGAGTATCAAGGTCAAGCGCCGTGGTGACGTGCGCCGCGCCAAGCTGTATTACCTGCGTGAACTTTCGGGTAAGGCAGCACGCATCAAAGAGAAGCTCTGATTTCATGCGGGAGCCTCTGGCTACCGCGATGGTCCGGACAAACGGGCAACCTGGCCACAGGTTGCCCGTTTTTGTTTGTATCTGCCTGGTTCTCGCGGGCGTTTTCCCCCTGTCCGGTGTCGTGTTGGCACTGGATGCCTCGAGCCTGAAGGAACTGGCGCAGCTTGCCCGTGCGGGGGCGCCGCAGCTGGCGTTGCGGCGTATGGACGCGGAACAACCCGCGGCCGGTCAGGACCTTGTGCAGTGGACGGCCTGGGAGCAGGAGCGCCTGCAGATTCTTGCCAGCCAGGCGCTTTACCCTGATCTGATCGTTCGCGTGGACAGCCTGCCTGCTGGTGTCGATGAACGTTTCCGGCGGCAGGCCCTGTCACTGAAAGCCGATGCGCAGCTGCAGTTGGGACAGGCGGATGGCGCACGGGTGACGGTGAGGACGCTGCTGTGGTCGCACGCCGCCGAGGCGGAGACCGGCAGCCTGGCGCGCTGGCGGCGTCTGGTGGTGCGGAGTTACCTGCTGGAAGAAAAAAACGAGGATGCGCGACTGGCCCTGTTGCGTTACCGGCAGGATTTCGGGGATGAAGACCCGCAGTGGCGCTGGCTAAGCGCGCGGGTGATGCTGCAGGGCGGGCATGCCGATTCTGCCTTCAAACTGCTGCAGCAGGATGAAACGCCCCAGGGCCTGTTTTTGCGTTATGCCGCGCAGTTGCAGGTAGCACCGCCGCAGGCCGCTGCGGTGGAAGAACTGGCGCTCAAGCAGGCGCAGCAGGCCGCTACCCCGCAGCTGAAAAGCGCCTTCTGGGGCCTGGCGGCAACTGCCGCTAAACAGGCCCGGCAGCCCTACAGACAGATCGAATACCTTGAACACGCCCTTGCACTGCCCTTTGATCGTGAGCTGGTGCACGGTGTGCTGGAACTCGATGCCGATCAGCTCTGGGACGCTTATCTGCAACAGGGCAAGCGCATCGGTAACAGCGAACAGAAGCTGCTCGGAAACGATGAGGACTGGTATTTCCCGGCAACCGAAGCCATGGAGAAGGAACCCTTGCGTGCCCGTGTATTGTTCTCCGTGCTGTCCGAGTATGGGTCTGACGCCCAGCGCCGTTCTCTGGCGCATGAATACCTGGTCGGGATGCTGGATGATTTACCCGACGGCAAACTGCTGGTCCAGCGCCTGTATCTTGAGTCCCTGCGCTACGCTGATGTTGCCAACCTTCCGCCGGTGATACGTTACCGCCTGATTGACGAAGCGCTGGAATCCGGTGAGCTGCAAACGGCGTCGCGCCTGATGGCAGGACTGGCGGAGCCACCCGCAGGCGGTGACCGCTTCGCGTGGAACCTGCGCCGGGCGCGTGTCGCTATCTTTACCGGTGAAGTCGAGTCGGGGGTGAAGGTGTTGCAGCTGCAGCTTACCGATCAGGAACTGGCCTGGGACAAGCAGAAGGTGGATCGCCTGCTGCAGGTTGTATTTGACCTGCAGACCTTGCAGTACCACCAGCAGGCGCTGGCCCTGTTCACCGCATTGCTGGACAAACCGCTGGACCCGCAGCAGCGGCGTGAACTGCTGTTCTGGATGGCTGATTCGCTGCAGGAACTCGAACAGTACGAACGGGCCGCCTACCTGTACCTGAAATCTGCAACCCTGACGGATGCGACGGCCATGGATCCCTGGGCACAGACTGCGCGCTATCGCGCCGCCAAGGTGCTGGTCGAGGCAGGACTGCTGGAAGACGCGCGGCAGATCTACAGCGGCCTGCTGCGCGCTACCCGCGATACCAGCCGCAAGGCGGTACTGCAAAACGAAATTCAGCGCCTGCATCTGGTCAGCGGTGCGAAACAGAAAGGAGGGTGAGCATGTCCGGGCAGGCTTTTGATGCAGTCTTCGCTTCACCGGTAGGCAAGCTGGGTATCAATGTACAGGGCAGGACGCTCTGCCGGCTGGAGTTTCTGTCCGGCCGCAGCCGGGCGGTAGCGGCGCAATGCGCGGACACCAGGCGGGTGCAGCAGTCGATCCTGGGCTATTTCGACGATCCGTATGCCGTTCCCGAGGTCGACTTCCGGCTTGCAGGGACCGGGTTTCAGTGCCGGGTATGGCGTGCGCTGCGCAAGATTCCGGCTGGAAAAATAATGACTTACGGTGCCCTGGCAGATCGTCTGGGAACCAGTGCCAGGGCGGTTGGCAATGCCTGCAGGAAAAATCCCGTGCCCATTGTCGTGCCCTGCCACCGCGTCGTGGCCCGGCGCGGCGCGGGCGGCTTTGCGGGCGATCGCCAGGGCCGCCTGGTGCAGGTCAAGCAGTGGCTGTTGCGGGCTGAGGGAGTTGAAATCCGGGATTGACGTCCCCACCTTCCCGTGTAGGAGCGGGCTCGCCCGCGAACAGTTCGTGATGCTTGTTCGGGGCGAGCCCGCTCCTGCAGGTTTCCTGATTACCAATTAACGAGTCGCAAACATGACAACAGAGACGCAGAAAGAAACACTCGAGTTCCAGACCGAGGTCCGTCAGTTACTGGGCCTGATGATTCACTCCCTGTATTCCAGCAAGGAGATCTTCCTCCGCGAACTGATATCCAATGCTTCAGACGCCTGCGACAGGTTCAGCTTCGAAGCGCTGTCGAACGATGCCCTGTACGAGGGTGACAGTGAGCTGAAGATACGGGTCATCTTCGACAAGGAGCAGCGGACCATTACTGTCAGTGATAATGGTATTGGAATGTCACGCGAAGAGGTGATGGACAACATCGGCACGATCGCCAAGTCCGGCACCCAGCAGTTTTTTGATGCGCTGACCGGGGATCAGGGTAAGGATGTAGAACTCATCGGCCAGTTCGGCGTCGGGTTCTACTCGTGTTTTATTGTCGCCGATGAAGTAACACTCACCACACGCCGCGCCGGTGCGGCGGCCGATGAAGCCGTTCGCTGGGTGTCCAATGGCGAAGGCAGTTACACGCTGGAGGCAGTTGAGAAGGACAGCCGCGGAACCGAGGTGACCCTGCACCTGCGTGAGGATGAGGACGAATTCCAGGAAGCCTTCCGCCTGCGTTCGATTATCACCAAGTACTCAGATCACATATCCCTGCCGATCGAAATGGCCTCTGCGGAAGAAGGCAAGGAAGACGAGTTCGAGGCTGTTAACAATGCATCAGCACTCTGGAAGCGTCCCAAGCGTGACATTTCAGACGATGAGTACAAGGAATTTTACAAACATGTGTCGCATGATTTTGGCGAGCCTCTGACCTGGAGTCATAACCAGGTAGAAGGGACCCAGTCGTATACCAGCCTGCTCTACATTCCCAAACACGCGCCGTTTGATCTCTGGGACCGCGACCGGCGGCATGGCATCAAGCTGTACGTGCGACGAGTGTTTATTATGGACGACGCGGAAAACCTGATGCCGCAATACTTGCGTTTCATACGCGGCCTGGTGGATTCCGATGACCTGCCGTTGAACGTATCGCGCGAAATCCTGCAGAAAAACAAGTTTATCGACACGATTCGCGGGGCTTCGGTCAGGAAAGTGCTCGGTTTGCTGGAGGGTATGATCAAAAACGACCCGCAACAGTACGCGGAATTCTGGAGTCAATACGGCCAGGTAATGAAGGAAGGGCCGGCAGAAGATTTTTCCAACAAGGAGCGTGTTGCCAAACTGTTGCGATTTGCGTCGACCAACAGTGACAAGGAAGATCAGACAGTTTCACTGGAAGATTATGTCAGCCGTATGCAGGAAGGACAGGAAAAAATCTATTATGTGACAGCAGACAGTTTTGCGGCAGCCAAAAACAGCCCACACCTGGAAGTGTTCCGCAAGAAAGGCATTGAAGTGCTGTTGATGAGCGATCGCGTGGATGAATGGCTGGTTTCGCACCTGACGGAATTTGACGGCAAGACGCTGGTGTCGGTAGCCAAGGGTGAACTGGATCTCGGTAAATTAGGCGACGAGGAAGACGAGAAAGCCGCCAAAAAAATCGAGGGAGAGCACAAGGATTTTCTCAAGCGTATCAAGGAAACGCTGGACGATGATGTGCAGGATGTTCGCATCAGTCACCGGCTGACCGATTCGCCGTCCTGCCTGGTGCTGGGAGATCAGGATATGCCGGTTCACATGCAGCAACTGATGAAGCAGGCGGGGCACGACGTGCCGGTCAGCAAGCCGGTGCTGGAAGTGAATCCGGAGCATCCGCTGGTCGAGCACCTGAAACAGGAACAGGATAAGGACAGGTTTGCGGACTGGTCTCACCTGCTGTTCGAACAGGCACTGCTGAGTGAAGGTGGACAGCTGGAAGATCCGACAGTGTTTGTGAAACGTATGAACAGTATTCTTGTCGAGTTGTCTAATTAGTTTCTCAGGTGAAACATTCCAAACCCGAACTGAAAGTCACCGTATTCAGCGACTACATCTGTCCCTTTTGTTATGTGGGCGATGCGCGTCTCAACCGTTTGCGTGCGGACTACGACCTGAAGGTCAACTGGTGTTTTCTGGAAATTCACCCGGAAACCTCACCCAGGGGTGAACCGGTAGCGTCACTGAACTACCCGTCAGAGACCTGGCAACGCATGATGAGCACGCTTCGGGAGATGGCTGAAGAAGAAAACCTGTCCTTGCTCGACCATGATTTCACCACCAATTCCCGGTCTGCCCTGCTGTTGGCCGAGGCGGCAAAGTATATTGATCGTGACGTGTTCTACCGTCTGCACAAACGCCTGTTCGAAGCCTATTTCTCGGAAGGACAGAATATCGGTGACCGTGATTGTCTGCGTCGTCTGGCGCTGGATGCGGGCATGAGCGAGGAACAGATTGAAGCTGCCTGGCAGGACACCGTGGTTGCAGGCCGGTTGCAGCTCTACATGAAAGCGGCCGGAGATCTGGGCGTCAAGGCAACGCCAACCTATTTTATCGGTGAACAGCGTCTCGACGGAGCGGTTCCTGTCGAGCAGCTTGTACAGGCAGCAAGAGCAGTTGGCTGAGTCCGTACGCATCGACAAGTGGCTGTGGGCTGCCCGGTTTTTCAAAACACGCAGTCTGGCCGCACAGGCTGTGGATGGTGGCAAAGTCCAGCTTAACGGCGCCCGTGTCAAACGCGCCCGGGCACTGAAGGTGGGTGACGGGCTGGAAATCCACAAGGGCGGCTATGAGTTTCAGATTCATGTTCTGCTGCTATCTGAACGCAGAGGGCCGGCCGGAGTCGCGCAGTCCCTGTACGAAGAAACCACGCAGAGTATCGAGAAACGTGCAGCTTTGAGCGAGCAACACAAACTGGCCGCAGCCAGCACGCCACATCCACAGCGCAAGCCCGATAAGAAAGCACGCCGCCAGTTGCGCGGGATGAAATGGTAAAACCGGTTACTCCCTTGTTGACGGTCGATATTGTGATCGAAATGCCCGATCAGCCCGGACGGCCGATTGTGCTGATCGAACGCCGCTATCCGCCGCATGGCTGGGCATTACCCGGCGGATTCGTTGATGTCGGCGAGCGCCTTGAGCAGGCGGCTGTTCGGGAGGCGCAGGAAGAAACCTCTCTGTATGTCAGTCTGGTATGTTTGCTGGGCTGTTATTCAGATCCGCAGCGCGATGCACGTGGCCACACGGTCAGTGCGGTATATATAGCGACAGCATCGGGTGAAGCGCGGGCGCAGGATGATGCGAAGAATCTGGCCCTGTTTGACCCGGCAGAGTGTCCGGAGCTGGCGTTCGATCACGCTCAAATACTCGAAGATTACCTGCGTTGGCGTGAAACGGGACAACCGGCCCCGCTACATGTCTAACAGCCTGTTAACAGTAGGCGGGCTCGTGCACGTACCGGGTGCGCCGCAGATTGTCCAGAATCAACAGGAACGGATCGCTGCCAGCGTCGGTATTGATGCACAATGTCTGTTGCTGGAAAGCCGTGTGACCATGCAACTGCGTTGACAGCAAGGGTAACTGTGTACGCACCAGCGCCAGGTCGTAGTTGCGCAGCGCCATGGCAATCTGTGCTTCCTTTGCGGAGCGGGCGCGAAACAGTGTGGTTTGCTTGCCAATCGTATTCTGCACCAGGTCGGCGAGACTGTCATCGTCTTCAACGTGCAATATACAGGGCGGATGCCCGGCCGAGCGTTGTCCGGCCTGCTTCAGGGCGAATACCAGGCGCGCATAATCGGTGCGTCGTGATAGCCAGTCCGGGCCGCTGTCAGTGTGTTCGCTGGTCTGCGTTGTCGAGATGACCAGGATGGGGACCCATGGATGTTCCTGCCGTAATTCCATGGCAAACGATATACCATCGCGATCGGCCAGCAACAGGTCGAGTGCAATGCCGTCGTAGTGCCTGTTCCACAACAGCTCGCGTGCTTCGTCAGCTTCAGTAGCGCAGTCGACCTCGACGCCAGCAGCATTCAAACGTTGTTGAAGCGGTTGCAGTTTGGTCTTGTCAGATGAGCAGAGTAACAGACGGGAAATATTGGTTACGGTGGATGGCATATAGGTATCAGGATTGTGGTCGCTGCAGTGCGTAAAATAGCGGCGGGAACCGGGAATTGTTGAGGCCTGCGGGAATCATTCGGAGAGCTGTCGCGCGTCCATTTAACCCGTTGTGTTTTGGTGGTTTTCCAGGCTGCGCCATGCAATCGGCCAGCTACTTGCGTACCATAA
The DNA here is from genome assembly GCA_964634485.1 of uncultured Thiohalobacter sp. Classification (GTDB taxonomy): domain Bacteria; phylum Pseudomonadota; class Gammaproteobacteria; order DSM-19610; family DSM-19610; genus Thiogranum. The sequence goes on from CAZWJB010000003.1 coordinate 16,559, forward strand.
CGCGTGTTTTGGACGGGGCGTGCCTGGCTGTGCCGGTATTGGAGGAACAATGCGACCATCCCAGTTATTGACAGTGCTTGAGACTGAATTTCGGAGCGTGCAATTGCGACAGCACACGCCGGTGATGCTGTGGGGGCCGCCCGGCGTCGGCAAGTCACAAATTGTTGCCCAGGTGGCGAAAAAGCACCAGGTTCCGGTGATCGATATTCGTCTCTCGCAAATGGAACCTACTGATTTGCGTGGTATTCCGTTTCGCGTCGGTGAACAGGTCGAATGGGCGGTGCCAGCCATGCTGCCGAATGCCGAACGTCATGGGCCGAATGGCATTCTGTTCCTCGACGAAATCACCTCTGTTCCACCGAGTGTCTCGGCGGCGGCGTACCAGTTGATACTGGACCGCAGGCTGGGGGTCTATGAGGTGCCAGTGGGATGGGCAATCTTTGCAGCCGGTAACCGGCAGGGTGACCGGGGCGTGACCTACAGCATGCCGGCGCCATTGGCGAATCGATTCTCGCACTACGAGCTGGATGTTAATCTCGATGACTGGGTCGCATGGGCCTATGCCAATGGTATTGATGAGCGGTTGATCGCATTTCTGCGATTCCGACCCGAGTTGCTGTTCGAGTTTGACCCGGCGCACAACCCGGTGGCCTTCCCGTCACCGCGCTCCTGGGAATTTGCCCATCGCGCACTGCAGAAGTTTGGTAACAACCTGCAGGTTCTGGTGGAGGCCTTGCAGGCCTGTGTAGGTCCGGCAGCCGGTATCGAGCTGCATGCCTTCGTCGATAATCTCGACAAGCTTCCGGATATCGACGCCATTACCCGTGGTGATTCAGTCCCGGTTCCGAAAGAAACCGACCTGCAATATGCGGTTGCCACCGCACTGGTCGCTCGCGCTATTCGCGTACGCAATAACGGTGATGCGCAAACAGTGCACGGACATATTATCGAGTACGCGGGAGCATTTCCGCAGCGCGAGATGGGTGTCATGCTGATCTCGGATATGCACCGGGCTATCGGCCAGGACCTGTTCCAGGTGCCACAGTTTTCCAAGTGGGCGAAGGCGGTTGCTGACGTTATGCTGTTCGATATGTAGAACGTGCCGTAACACCAGCAGGCCATGTCAGACGATATCGAAACCAAACTCAGCGCTGCACGTACGCGCCTGATCCTGGACAAGCCTTTTCTTGGTGCGCTGGTATTGCGCCTGCCCATGTATGCGACCAAACCGGAACGTTGTAAAACCATCGGGACCGATGTCCGTGCGCTTTACTATAACCCTGACTACATCAGCGGGCTGTCACTTGATCAGACCCAGTTTGTACTGGCGCATGAAGCCTTGCACTGCGCCCTGTCTCACTTTGTCCGCCGTCAGCATCGCGTCAGGCAGCGTTGGGATATTGCCTGTGATCTTGCCATCAACCCGCTGCTGATCAAGGAAGGACTCAAGCCACCGCCTGGTGTGCTGCTGAAGAGTGGTTTTGAAGACATGATGGCTGAGGAGATCTATCCTTACATCGACGACGATATGCAGGAAGAAACCCATGATGATCATTTCTACGACCAGGAAGACAAATCACAGGGAGCCTCCGGCGGACAGTCGCCTGATGAAGGCGGCAGTTCCGGCGACAGTGATTCCGAGCCCGAAGCAAACGGCAACGTACCGCGGCCGCTGAACGAAACCGAGCAGGAGCAACTGGCCGTACAGTGGCGACAGCGGCTGGCAGGGGCCGCCCAGCAGGCGATGCAGGCCGGCAAGCTGGGCGCCACCATGGCGCGTCTGGTCGAGCATCTGCTTCAACCGCAGTTACCCTGGCGCATGTTGCTGGCCCGCTATATGACAGCGGTCTCGCGTGATGACTACAGCTATCAACGTCCCTCGCGGCGTGAAGGAAATGCCATATTACCTTCACTGAAAAGCACGCAGATCGACGTAGTCGTAATTCTCGATACCAGCGGTTCCGTGAACGACACCGAAATGCGGGAGTTTGTCGCGGAAATTGATGCCCTCAAGGGCCAGATGCGCGCACGGCTTACGCTGCATGCCTGTGACGCAGAGTTATGCAAAAATGGTCCCTGGTACTTCGAGCCCTGGGAAAAGTTCAGCATGCCATCGGACATCTACGGGCGAGGAGGAACACGTTTTACACCGGCATTCGAATGGCTGGAACAGGCTGAGCGGAAGCCGGATCTGGTGGTGTATTTTACCGATGCCGAAGGCGAGTTTCCCGGCGCCGAGCCCGGTTTTCAGGTGCTCTGGCTGGTCAAGGGGCGTGGCAAGGTGCCCTGGGGCCAGCGTATCCAGTTGAATTAATGCGGCTCTGGGAATCTGACGCCAGCAGCTCAAGAGATTCCCCGATTCTGCCGATATAACAGTGCTGCGAACGGTAATCTGTTCAAGGCGCTGAACGGATTCGGATTTACTGCACGGATGCGCTTCGAAATGCGGTATCCGCATCATCCGGCAGGTGCTTCGAACAACGCATGGCGACTGTACTTGAATCAGATCAGATCCGCTCCCTGGAGAAGCGCATCCAGAAAGTCTACGAATTGCCGCCCATGCCGGAGCTGGGGCGTCGCATTCTTCAATTGCAGTCCGATCCAAATGCCGGCGCCCGGCAACTGGCCGCTATTGTTCAGCTGGACCCCAGTCTCGCCGCCCAGGTGATTCGCTACGCGAGTTCGTCCTACTATGGTTACACGGGGCGAATTACCAATATCCACGATGCGATTGCCCGTGTCCTCGGTTACGACATGGTGCTTAGCCTGTCTCTCGGCCTGGCAGCAGGCCGATCGTTTCGTATTCCGGACAACGGGCCGCTGGGCCTGACACGTTTCTGGGAGCACGCGGTGTGCAGTGCTGTGCTGGTGCAGAAACTCGGTACGATCCTGCCGGAATCCATGCGCCCACCTGCGGGGTTGAGTTATCTGAGTGGCCTGTTACACGATTTCGGTATTTTGCTGCTCGGGCATCTGTTTCCGCCCGAGTTCCAGCTGCTCAACAAGATGGCGAAAGCGAATCCCGGGCGGTCAGTATCTGACCTCGAAAACCAGTTGCTGGGTATGGGACAGGCGAAAGATATGCTGGCGCTGGGGCATGCACGCATAGGTGCCTGGTTGATGCAGGCCTGGAAGATGCCCGAGCCGCTGCAGATTACCCTGCTGGAACATCACAATGCAGGCTACTGTGGCGATTACGACATCCTCGTCCATCTGGTCCAGCTGGCTGATTTTCTGTACCTGAACAAGGACGATCTACCCGAGGCCTCCAGGCTTCCTGCCTGTAATCTGGGTTTGCTGCAGGTGTTGCCCGAGCAGGTGCTGGAAACCGCGGTGCAGGTTTTTGCTGCGCAAGAGGAATTTGCGGCCCTGTCGAAGCTGCTGGCCCAGGCTTCATAAACAACCCGCATCCCCGTATACATTCTACTGAGTGTCACCTTTAGCACTGGCCGGGGATAATCTCCGCATTAGCGGATCCGCGTGTCCCGGATTCGTCCTGCTTTTG
>CAZWJB010000003.1:20163-26400 GCA_964634485.1 uncultured Thiohalobacter sp.
TTCAGGCCGGACCTACCACATTGTGTTCAATCCACCACAGCAGGAAGACAGGGATGATGAAACCGGCGAGCTTCTGGTGCAGCGTGATGATGATCAGGAGGCGACGGTTCGTCAGCGTCTGAAGGTGTATCATGACCAGACCGAGCCGCTGATTGGTTATTACTCCGGGTGGGCGAGTGAGGCACAGGATGAATCCCCTTGTTATATCAAGGTATCCGGTATAGGGAAGGTTGAGGATGTTCGCGACACGATCTTTTCCGGGCTGGCGTGAACCCGCCCTGTGTGTCGGATTTAATTACAGTACGGGAGCTGGCGGCAGTGGATTTTTGGCCCGAATCTGCGGAGTTTGACGTCAAAATTGTGTCGTTTTACTCTAGCCTTAAGCGCGGAAAGCCTGTCGAAATCAGCGGCTTGACCTGTAGGGAAATTAACCAATAAGTTGTAAGAAAATACCCTGTTATTCTGTAGCCAGGTTATGCGCAATAGCAGGGGAGCCGGATAAAAAGTGGCTATTTTACTGATAAAACAGTCAAATAAATGCCGCCCCCCCGTCCGGGGAGTTACTGTCTGGTATTTGCGACACCTGTGTTCGTGGATGAGCGAGCTTTAACGCTACGGATTCAGGTCTGCGGCCGGTTTGTCCTTTAGCTGCAACGGGAGTAACTTGCCTTTGTACCTAACGCTACTGTGAATTCGGGCTGGCCGGATCAAGATGAACAATAACAAGATGGCAGATAACGATAAAAGGGCGGCAAACGCCCAACTAATAAGCGGTGTCGCAGGAGTCATTTCAGAGTATGAGCGCAACTGACCTCCAGGCGATCGAAACGACCGGCGTGCAAAAGGTACTGCGTCTGCTGGATGCGGTGCGCCGCTCGCCGACAGGAGCCGTCATCTACCACCAGGTAGAGCGCATGCTGCAGGATGTGTTGAAAAGCCAGCAAACCACCGAACATATCTATATTACCCTGATAAACCAGCTGCTCGATGCCTACATTGGCCACCTGCGCGAGGGCTCACCGTTGCATATGCAGGTACGGTTGCTGCAGGCGCGCCTGCAGCCACCACTTCCGGCAGGCGATCTGGAAGCGCTGCGCGATTATGTCGATCAATATGCCACCCAGATAGGCGCACTCAAACAGCTGGATTCCAGTCTGTTTGAGGCAGCGGTCGAGCCACTGCTGGCCGCGTTCGGAATCATTGAGGACCAGCAGGAAGAGCCCCGGGTTGAAGAAATTGTTGAAACTCCCGGGATCGAAGCGCCCACAGCTGAGGCGCTTGAAGTAGAAAGCCGGCAGGAACCGGAGTTGCCAGGGCCCGGATCCGACCAGGCGTACTGGGCGCAGAAAGAAGCCGCGCACACACCTGAATCTGATAGTGAGCGGCATCTTGCAGAGGCTGCACAAAGCGCTACCGATTCCAGCGCGACGGTTGCCGATACGTCTCCACTGCCTGACGATGCAGCAGCAACTGATGCGAGACCTGGCAAAGTAGAGGCGCAGGTTGATACTGTGTACCGTAGTCACCTTGATTCCAAGCGGCGTGATATCCAGAAGTTGCAATCAACGCTTGCTGAGCAGGTGCTGGGCACCATAGCGCAGAATGAAGAGTTCGGTGTGCTACTCGAGGTGGTTCTCGGTGAACTGCGCCAGGCAAGTGATGGCAAGGAGCTTGAGGATCTGCGCTGGACGCTGGTGCGTGAGATAGAGAAACTCACCAAGGCCCATCACGAGCTGGCCGAGAAGCTGGACAGCACACATCACTATCTGCAGCTCATCGAGTCCGACAGCCGGCAGCTGAGCGATGAACTGACCAGGGTGCGGTTACTGAGTCTGACAGATGAATTGACCGGCTTACCCAACCGTCGTGCCTTTCTGCGGCGTATTGAAGATGAGGTCGCGCGTGTTCAGCGTTACGGTTTTCCCTTGTCGCTGGCATTGATGGATCTTGATCACTTCAAACAGGTGAATGACAAATACGGCCATGCAGGTGGAGATGAAGTCCTGCAGATATACTCCAGAAACATTCTTTCCGTATTCAGACACCATGACCTGGTAGCCCGTTACGGTGGCGAAGAATTCGCGGTTCTGTTGCCAAACACGGATGAAGAGGGATCCATGCGTGCGCTGACCAAGGTGAGAGGCCGTGCCCTGGAAACCCGTTGGCAGGCAAACGGTAACGTGATACCTGTGCCTTCGTTCTCGGCAGGCGTTTCTCTCTACAAGCCAGGTGAAACCGCCAGTGCTTTTATAGAGCGGGCCGACAAGGCGTTGTACCGTGCCAAGCGGCTGGGCCGTAATCGCGTGGAAATGGATGCGACCTATCGCAGTGATGCGGAAGAATCTGTTGCGACCACGGGCGGTGGTGAGCGCCAGCGCGGCGAATCCTGATCTGGCCCGTAATCCCGGGTGAGACATAGATAACTCTATGGTTTTTACTTAAAGCGTCACTTGCTACACTTGGTATTCCCATGTGTAATCAGGTAACAGGCACGCTCTATGGCAACGATCGAACTCACCAACGAAAATTATCAGGACACCATCGACAAAAACGACATTGTATACGTTGATTTCTGGGCGTCCTGGTGTGGCCCCTGCCAGAGTTTCGGGCCGGTGTTCGAAGCTGCTTCAGAGAACAACCCGGGCATGGTCTTCGCAAAGGTGAATACCGAAGAAGAAACAGAGCTTGCTGCCCATTTCCAGGTGCGTTCAATTCCCATGCTGGCGATATTCAGGGAGCAGATTCTGGTATTTTCCCAGCCGGGCGCACTCCCGGCGTCAGCCCTCGATCAGTTGATCGGGCAGGTCAGGGAACTGGATATGGACAAGGTGAGGGCGGATATCGCCGAGAAGCAGAACAGGGCTTGAGTTCTATTCCAGATCCGGAAATGGTTGCACGCTGACCAAATCCCCCGCCTGAGCCCCGGTACTTTCCGCAGGCAGGTGGATAAAGCAATTGGCGCGGCTCATGGATGTCAGCAGGTGTGACCCCTGCATGCCAGTGGTGGATACCAACAGGCTTCCATCCTTTTCCATTTTCAGGATGCCTCGCTGAAACTCCATGCGGCCGGGCGATTTTTTCAGGTCGACAGCGCAACGCGCCTGTACCAGTAACGGATCGTGCAGGGTTTCGCCGGTCATTTTGCGGATCGCGTGAAGTACAAACTGGTAGAACGTTACCATCACCGATACCGGGTTGCCGGGGAGCCCAAAAAATACCGCATTACCCAGTTGACCGAAGGCAAGTGGTTTGCCCGGCTTCATGGCCATGCGCCAGAAGTTGATTTCACCCAGCTCCCCCAGGGTTTCAGTGACATAGTCGGCTTCACCTACCGATACACCACCGGATGTCAGGATAAGGTCTGCGATTTCCGCGGCCTGCTGGAAGGCTTCCCGCACCGCCGCGCGCTGATCGGGGATGATGCCGAGGTCATAGCATTTAATAGCCGGTTTGGCGAGCATGCCATGCAAGGCATAGCGGTTACTGTCATAGATCTGCCCGGCGGCCAGCGTTGTGCCGATGCTGGCGAGTTCATCACCGGTGGAAAAGAAGGCTACACGCAGCCGCCGTGTCACACTGACCTCACTGACACCGACAGACGCCAGTAAACCTGTTTCTGCGGCCCCGAGTTTTATACCCGCTCCCAGCACGGTATCACCGCAGCGGGTGTCTTCACCTGCATAACGCACATGTTGACCGGCCGCTACATCTTTCGTAATAAAAGTAACCCGGTCGGCATCACGCCGGACATTTTCCTGCATGATAACGGTGTCGGCCCCGTCGGGTATCACCGCACCGGTCATGATGCGAATACATTGTCCGCCAGCTACTGTTCCGGCAAACGGCGCACCGGCGAATGATGCGCCAACCACAGACAGGTCCGCTTGCCTGGTATCCGTGCAGTCCTGGCTGCGAACTGCGTAGCCATCCATTGCCGAGTTGGTAAAGGATGGCACATCAACAGTGGATACAACCGGTTTGGCCAGTATGCGCCCCAGGGCAGCGCTGAGGTGCAGCTGTTCTGTGGCGGTGACGCTGTGTACAGCCTGCAGGATACGATCCCTGCCTTGCTCGACACTTAACAGTTTTTGTTTGGGGTCTGCGCAACAGTCGGTGGCGATGGGACTCATGCGGGCGCTCCGTTCGGTATGGATTCCAGATATTCGGGAATAAATTTTATAACACCCTGCTGCCGGTTGGGGTCCAGCCGGGGCAGGGTGGTGTCGATTTCTGTATCGCGGATTGAGATTTGACTGGTCATGGATTGAGGCTGTCTGACAGACTTGCAGTGTAACACGGCGCATATCATCAGGTTTATGGTAGGGTTGGTGTTGGACAACAGACAGGGTGGATATGGTGGGTGCTGCCAGAAAACAGATTCCGCTGGCTGAACAATGCTGCGAGGTTGATATCGCGATAATCGACCGGTTTGCAGACGCCTTGTGGATGGAAAACGGCCTGAGTGAAAACACACTGGCGGCTTACCGGCGTGATTTGTGCGGGTTTGCCGCCTGGCTTGCGAAACGGCAGATGGTGTTGGCCGAGGCCAGTGCAGCAGAACTGCTGGGTTTCCTGGCAGCTCAGTACAGGGGTGGCAAGGCGTTGCGCAGCAGTGCCCGCCTGCTGTCCAGTCTGCGCCGCTTCTACCGTTATCTGGTTCGTGAGGGCCGGCGTCAGGATGACCCTAGTGCCAATATCGAATCACCGAAACTGGACCGTCCGCTGCCCTGTATTCTGAGCGAATCGGAGGTTGAGGCGTTGCTGGCGGCACCTGATCCCTCGACAGCAGTCGGCTTGCGTGACCGGGCCATGCTGGAATTGCTGTATGCCAGTGGTCTGCGCGTTTCGGAACTGGTGTCACTGGATGTGGATCGGGTAAACCTTTCCCAAGGCGTGGTGCGAGTGCTGGGCAAGGGCAACAAGGAGCGCCTGGTCCCGGTGGGTGATGAGGCGGTACGCTGGTTGCAGTGTTACCGCCAGGAGGCACGCCCGCAACTGTTACGGGGGAAGATCAGCAACCGGCTGTTTGTTTCGCGCAAGACCGGCAGTATTACACGCCAGGCGTTCTGGTACCGATTGCGTGAGTACGCGTTGCGTAGTGGAATTCGCGGGCATTTGTCCCCGCATACCCTGCGTCATGCTTTCGCAACGCATCTGGTGAATCATGGTGCCGATTTGCGCGTGGTGCAGATGCTGCTGGGGCACAGTGACCTGTCGACCACACAGATCTATACTCACGTAGCCAGGGAACGTCTCCGGCAGGTCCACAGGGAACATCACCCGCGCGGTTGATTCTGGGGTAAACTGCCGAACTGGAAGCCTGGATCGATGTCGTATCAGGGACAGCCTTGTTAATCAAGCGGGAAGAACTGCGTGAATTCAATTAAAACGGTAATTTGCATAAGCCTGGCCTCACTGGCCACAACAGCCGCGTTGGCAGATCGTGCGGCGGATGAGGCCGCTATCCGTAAGGCGTTGGGGAGTATTGAACCGGACATCATTGCGCCGGCACCGATTGCAGGGTTGTACGAAGTGGTGGTCGGGCCACGCGTAGTTTATGTGAGCGCGGATGGCCGCTATATGCTGCAGGGCGAGCTGATTGATATACAGAGCCGGAAAAGCCTGACAGAACCGCGCCGCCGGGAAGCTATACGGGCGTTGCTGGATTCGGTCAGCGAGGATGACATGATCATTTTCAAACCCGAGAAGGTCAAGCATGTGATTACCGTGTTTACGGACATTGATTGCGGTTACTGTCGCAAGTTACATGGTGAAATGGATGAATATCTCGCAGAAGGCATCGAGGTGCGCTACATGATGTTTCCGCGTGCTGGCGTAGGTTCGGGCTCCTACAAAAAAGCGGTCGCGGTATTTTGTTCTGAAGATCGTAACGCAGCTCTGACCAATGCCAAGAACGGTAAGGCCCTGGAAATGAAGTCCTGTGATAACCCTGTCGATAAGCACATGGACCTGGTTCGCCAGCTCGGTGCACGTGGCACACCCTTTATCGTTTTTGAAGATGGTCGTACCCAACCTGGTTACGTTCCCGCCAAACAGCTGTCCAGACTGCTTGATCAGACTGACTACTAAATAGTCCGCAGTGTATTCTCAGTACCGCCGCCATCAATCCTGAACAGGGTTGCCGCCGGCAACAGGGTCTTATAAATTAGCCGGGTCGGCCGCCATCCTGTTATGTCAGCAAAGGAAGCTTCAGTTATGGAACAAGTAACTCTGGAT
>CAZWJB010000004.1:0-22875 GCA_964634485.1 uncultured Thiohalobacter sp.
ACATACATGAACTTGCGGACCGGGCCCTCAGGTTCGTCGTCTTCCCATGGTTCTGCCATAACTCTGATTCCTCAATTAATCGCCAAAGATGACCAGGCGGTCTGACTGTATTCCTGCTTCGACGAGCTGGCCAAGGCCGGAAATACGGAAACCTTCGGCGATGTTGTTGCCGTCTTTTCCCTGGCGCTTGGCTTCATTTTCATCGAGTATGCCGCGGCGTTGTGCTGCGGCAATGCATATAACCAGATCCAGATCGTGTTCTTTGGCCAGTGCAGTCCACTGTTCGGTGATGTTGCGGTCGTCCTGCGGGGGAACCGCAAAACGTGTGCCGTTGTTAACACCGTCGTGGTAGAAGAACACGCGGAAGATCTCGTGTCCTTTCTCCAGCACAGCCCGGGTGAACAGGATTGCGCTGTCAGCGGACTGATGCTGATAGGGCCCTTCGTTGACCAATACAGATAACTTCATGCAACGACTCCAGGCTTAGAAACGGATATGGGTAGATGCATTCAGGCTGGCACGGGCGCCACGCCAGTTATCTACATGATATTTGGTGAATGGCAGACCGGTAACCTCGAAGAAACGGGGCCAACCGATGCGCTCAACCCATTCGTTGATGCGTTCCCAGTCTTTCGCACCGGCCTTGTATTCCTTGAGAATACGTTTGACGATGGCCGTTGCTTCAGGCCAGCGTGGCGGGTTGTTCGGGATACCGGAAGCAACCAGCTTCTGGAAGGTGGGTTTGCCGCGGGCGTTGGAGTGGTTGCCACCGATCCAGACGGCCAGCTTGGAGTGCTCGGCGTCGTTGATCTGCATCGGCGGGCAGGGCGGGAAGCAGGCGCCGCAGCAGATGCATTTCTTTTCGTCGACCTCCAGTGAAGGCTTGCCGTTAACCATGGCCGGGCGAATCGCGGCAACCGGGCAGCGGGCAACAACGGAAGGACGTTCGCAGACGTTGGAGACCAGGTTGTGGTCGATCTTCGGCGGCTTGGTGTGCTGCACGTTGATGGCGATATCACCCTGGCCACCACAGTTGATCTGGCAGCAGGAGGTGGTGATGTGCACGCGGTTCGGCATGTTCCAGGCAGTGAACTCGCCGATCAGTTCGTCCATCATGGATTTTACGACACCGGAAGCGTCGGTGCCCGGAATGTCGCAGTGCAGCCAGCCCTGGGTATGGGACATGGTGGCGACGGAGTTCTTGGTGCCGCCGACAACGAAGCCGGCGTCAGTCAGTGCCTTGACCAGCGGGGCGACCCTGGCCTGATCATCAACGATGTATTCGATGTTGGAACGGATGGTGAAGCGAATGTAGCCGTCTGCAAACTTGTCACCGATGTCGCACAGGGTGCGCAGGGTGAACACATCAAGAATACGCTGGGTACCGGCCTTGACGGTGTAGACTTCATCGCCGCTGAAGGCGACGTGACGCAAAACGCCAGGCTGCGGGTCGTCGTGGTATTTCCACTGGCCGAAGTTCTTGCGCATCGTGGGATGCATGTACTGGAAACCGTCCGGGCAACCTGATTCGATCGGCTCCCTCATATTTGCCATTGACATATTACTCTCCCAAATCTGAGTGCTGTCTAATGTTGGCCGGAGCGGGCGAACCCGCCCCGGAACCAAAATGTATTAACGGGGTGAACTAGTCGATGTGACTCAAGCGCTGGCTTTTTCGCTCTGACGCTCGAACCACTTCTCTGCTTCTTCGTCCCAGCCGTCCATACGGATGTAGGAGGACTGGCGCGGGTTGCTGACCATGTTCGGGTCAACCTCAACGCCGATACCTTCAAGGAAGTTCACCAGCCCGATGCGCTCGATCATTTCACCGCAGCGTTCGTGTTCCAGACCGTTCTCTGCCCAGAAATCGATGATTTCTTCGGCCATCTCAACGATGGACTCGTAGTCTTCCTCGGTTTCCAGTTTCTTGAACGGCACCACCACGGTGCCCATCAGGTCACCGATCTTCAGGGTGCGCTTGCCACCGATGAGAATGGTGACGCCCTTGTCGTCGCCGGGGTGCAGCGCCTTCGGCATTACGTTAAGGCAGTGCATGCAGCGTACGCAGTTATGGTTGTCGACGGTCAGCGTGTCGTCGTCATTCAGGGTCAGCGCCTGGGTCGGGCAACGCGTAGTGACGTTGTCGATGATGTACTGACGACCCTTCTTGGCAACGTAGGCCTTGATCTCTTCCTGGTCGACCTTCATGTCGTCGCGCCAGGTACCGATGACCGCGAAGTCTGAACGCTCGATGGAATTCTGGCAGTCGTTCGGGCAGCCGGATACCTTGAACTTGAACTTGTAAGGCAGGGCCGGACGGTGCACGTCGTCGGTGAAGTTGTTCACCAGGTGACGGTGGGCGGCGTGTTCGTTGGTGCAGGACATTTCGCAACGCGCGGCACCGACGCAGGACATGGCGGTGCGTACGCAAGGACCGGCGCCACCCAGGTCCCAGCCGTATTCGTTGATTTCATCAAAGAAGTGCTGGGTGTTCTCGGTGGTGGTACCGATGAACATGATGTTACCGGTCTGGCCGTGGAAGGTCTGCAGGCCGGAACCCCATTTTTCCCAGCTGTCAGCCAGTTTGCGCATGCTGTCAGTGGTGTAGTAGTTGGCCGGCGTGGGCTGTACACGCAGGGTGTGAAATTCGCGGGATTCGGGGAAGGCGTCGCCGACTTCGGAGAAACGCGGAATGATGCCGCCGCCGTAACCGAACACGGAAACGGTACCGCCTTTCCAGTAACCCTTGCGGGTTTCGTAGGAGTGTTCCAGCTGACCGAGCAGGGAGTTGGTTACTTTACGGATACGCTCATCGGGGTGATCATCGCGCAAACGCTTGATGCCGGAAACAAAGCTCGGCCAGGGGCCGTTTTCCAGTTCGTCGAGCATAGGCGTTGGGTAATGCTTGTCAGCCATGTGCCTTCTCCTTCCAGTTTGTTATGGCGGGTTCTGCGTACGTTCAGAGCCGCCGTTACGTTATATGAGCCGAAGTTCCCGTATCGGAACCAGTGCGACCGATACGTGCAACCCCCTCACCATGCAGGTAGCAGTGTAGGAGTCTGCGCCTGGTCCGAGAACCCTACCCTTGGGGTGTTCTGCTATCCCGTGGCTATCTCTTTGGGGATAGATAAAATCTGGCTATGTGCGGCGGGCGATTATACGGTCGGTCCCGGTAAATTGCCATGTCCGAAGAATGTTTGAATATTATCAAAAGCTTATGGGCTTGTCGGGCAATACATTTCGGCACGAATCCAGTTATCCGTCCAGTATCCCCATAAAAAACCGAAGTTTATTCTGAATCGGACAGGATTAATTTCTGATAAAATTTTCACTTCATGTTGAATGACGCAGCCAGAAGGTATGATGACACCGAATCCCCGAATTGCAGCGACCCCGGAAGCGGACAGCCCGTTTAGTCTGGATGCGGACGCCGTTTATCGTGTCTGGCGGGATCGCAAGTTGAGTGCCGTGCCGGCCAGCCTGGATGAACTGGTGCTGGAACTGGACGACGCGGCGCGTCTGAGTGCCGTGGAGCACAGCGCTATATTTGATCGACTGGCGCGCGCCAATATGGTGATCTACCAACTCAGGGACCCTGCCAGCCAGAGCAAGCAGTTGATTCGCCAGCTCGGTCGCCAGCTCGGTCTGGAGCGGCTGGACAACAATCTGTGCGCCGATGACGACAGTATTACCACGCTGCGCGTCGTGGACCGGCAGCGCGAGGCTGAGTACATCCCCTATACCAACAAACGCCTCAACTGGCACACCGACGGTTACTACAACCGCCCCGAAGAACAAATCCGGGGGGTGATCCTGCACTGTGTGCAACCGGCCCGGGAGGGCGGTGAGAACGCCTTCATGGACCACGAAATTGCATATATATTGCTTAGGGATGAAAACCCGGACTATATACGAGCATTGATGGAGCCGGATGCGATGATCATTCCGGTAAATATCCAGGATGGCGTTGAGATACGTGCCGAACAGGGTGGGCCGGTGTTTTCGGTGGATAGCGGCGGCCAGCTGCACATGCGTTATTCGGCGCGGGCACGCAACATTGTCTGGAAGGATGATCCCGTCATACAGGCAGCGGCGGAATACCTGCTGAACTTGTTTCAGGTCGATTCACCCTATATATTTCGCCACCGTCTGGAAGCCGGACAGGGTATTGTCAGCAACAATGTCCTGCACTGCCGGAGCGGGTTCAAACACGACAGCGACAGCGGTAGTGGTCGTTTGCTGTACCGGGCGCGCTATTTCGACCGGGCTGCCGACGTCAGTTTAAACGGGTAAGCACAATGTTATGTCTGAGTGAAATACTGCTGCAGCACCACGAGCTTGAAAGTTTTGATGAGCTGGTCGGTGTCGTTGAGGACAGGGCACGCGGCGGCGAAGTGTTTTTTCAGATGGATGTACGGCCGCCGTTTCTGGATACCCCCGAAAGTTGGGAAGATCGGCTCGAGGCCGCATTTGCAGCAGCGGGTAAGCGCTGAGAGGTGCGCCACATGTTCTGGGAAGAGGATAAAGATGAAAACACGCCGCACCGGGTACCGGACGATGTCGTGGATCTCGTCTACAGCATCAACTGCAAGTGTTTGCCGCTGGATCATGCCTATACGTTTTCCAGCGCAATTCGCGCGGCGCTGCCGTGGATGAACAGCGAGCCGCAGGCCGGTATACACCTGATCCACGGTGCCGAATCCGGTAACGGCTGGATGCGCCCCGAAGATACGGCCAACGAATTGCTGCACCTGTCCAGGCGTTCGCGTATGACCCTGCGTGTACCGGGACATCGTGTCGATGATGCCCACGCACTGACCGGCCAGTCTCTGGAGATCGACGGCCACAAACTGGAGGTCGGCAAGGCTAAAGTGAAGCTGTTCAGCGCACTGCCCACCCAGTTTGCGCGTTATGTGGTGGTGCCGGAAGGCGTCAGTCACGAGGATGAGGAGGTCTTCATAGCCTACGTTGCAGGGGAGCTGAAAGCACTGGACATCCGGGTCCGTAAATTACTTTGTGGCCGCACCCACGCGCTGCAGCACCCCGATGGTGATCTGTACACGCGCAGTATTATGCTCGCGGACCTGGAAGTTAAAGAGGCGGTTGTGCTGCAGCAGCGGGGTATCGGTCAGCATAAAAAAATGGGTTGTGGGTTGTTTATGCCGCACAAGGGTATCAAGGCCGTGCAGGAAATGACGGCCGACAGGAAACAGTAGGCAGCCATTTTCAACCTGAAGAGATTATCTCGTAAGCAGGTTTAATAATTTCGATTAACCTTTTGATAAATATGGAGAAGTGATATGGCACTCGAAGTCGAAGGTAAAACCGTTGAAACCACAGCAAACGGTTACCTGGTGAATCTGGAAGACTGGACCGAAGCGGTGGGTCAGGCCATCGCTGATGCAGACAAGCTGGAAATGACTGAAAAACACTGGGATGTTGTGAATTACCTGCGCGACGAGCACTACAATAACGGCGCCGCCGAACCCAATGAACGCACCATTATGAAAGACATGAGCAAGAAATGGGGTGCCAAGCATACCAGCAAGGACATGTACAAACTGTTCCCGGACATGCCCAGCAAGCAGGGTCGCAAGATTGGCGGCCTACCGCAGAGCACCCGTAAAGGTGGCTATTGATCCGGCCTGCCCATTGGGGATATGGCCCGGATTAGCGGCCCGTACTATAGTGCGCGGCAATCATCGTGCGGCGCACGCCTTTTGAATGTACGCTTTGGAGGCAAAACCATGAGCGAAAAGCAAGAGATGATCAAGAAAATGATCGAGATGCAGAAGAAGTTCATCGCGTATGAGCACGAGCACGGCGTCTCGCAGGAAGAGTATTTCACCGCCGGCGAAGGTCACGAACTGCACAACTACCGTCAGGAATACAATGACCTGGCAATCAAGCTGGTGGACACGGCCCACGCAGAAAAGGGTTCACACCGCTAAGTACGGCTGTTCTCAGTCATAACGGGCCGATGTGTTGCACATTCGGCCCGTTTTTTTAACAGCGGACAGAGCACGCTTTAAAGCTCGGACCACATGCGTACCAGGTTGACGTAGGCGTGGTCGATCCGGGTGGCCACTTCGCTTTCCGGCTGTGATTCAAGCAGGCTTTCTCTGGCCTGGTAGAGTTGAAATGCCAGTTCCCGTTGTTGTGGATCGCGCAGCATGCTCTGTGCCCAGGTCACGGCAACCAGGCGTTCACCGGAAGTGACTTCATTGATGTGGTGCAGACTGGACGAAGGATAGATGACTGCGTCGCCGGCTGCCGGTTTTACGCTCTGGTCTCCATAGGTGGTGCCAATGACCAGTTCACCGCCTGCATAGTCACCGGGACCATTCAGAAAGACCGTGGTCGATACATCAGATCGATACTGGCCTCCCGGTGGCCCCATGACCGGATCATCAACATGATCCCCGTAGGACATGCCGCGGGTATACCTCGCGTAGTAGGGGGTGGCGACGCGGCAGGGCATTGCTGCGGCCTGATAGAGCGGGTGCTGGACGAGGGCCCCCATGACCAGGCTGTTCAGCTGTTCCATCTGCTGTGCGCCGGACTGCAGTTCCTCGTTGTTTTTGACGCGTTTGGCGGTTTTCCCCGCGGACAGCCGCCCATCGATAAACCGGCCCTGGTCGAGCAGTGAGCGCACCTGTGAGAGTTTCCGGCTATCGAGTACGCCGGGAATAACAAGCAGCATTCGGATATCCTGCAGTCAATGAATCGGAGTGAGAGATGATATTGAAACTGACCGTAGACGATCAAACGTACGATATCGATGTCCCGGGGCAGATTATGCAGGAAGCGGAAGCGTTCTACGCAAAAATGGACAGCGATATGGACAAGGGCTGGCAGATGAGCCGCTCCTGGGTGGAAAAACCCGACCTGTACCAGCGCTGCCAGATCGTTGCCGACAGGATCCTCGGCGCCCTCCACACTGAGAACCGGAAAATGGTCATGCTGATGTCAGGCTACATCCTCAGCCGGGTGCCGCATGTCGAGGAAGTGGTGGTAGACACCTCGGGTGATATCACCCTGACGGATGTAGTTGCGTAGCAGCCTGACAAGCCAGTGTTTCCGTTACGCGCCGGGTTGCAATAAAACACTGAAAAACAGTAAGATGCTGGAATGCTGCGGCAAACGCTCGGCAATGCTTGCTGCCAGGCCACTCGATATCCCGCGTTGGCCCGTTTCTACCAGACGGTGAAAAAATAAAATAAATCAGTACTTTCCTAAACATATTGCATAACATGCCGATGAGCACCTGGTGGAGAACTCCCGGAACACATTTGCACCCTGATCCTGGCAGTCAGGGCGTCTGCATCCATAACCGGCAGATAAAAAATTAGGTGAACAAGCAGGATAGTGAATTTTATACCGAGCTGCTACGCGCGTACTTTGACAGTGCGAACGACGCGATCTTTGTGTTGTGCAACGAGCTCAAATTTTTGATGTGCAACCGGCTTATGGAAGGGTGGATCGGATACAGCGAGGACTCGCTGACCTGCCACAACCAACGGCGGCCTATCACTGAATTACTTGGTGACGCCACGTCAGTTGAAACCTTTCGCAATGCCGCTGAGCAGGTACTGGCCGGCCACCCGCAGCGCCTTGAGTGTTTCATTCAGCCCGAAGGATCGCAGCAGCGCTGGCTTGAAATCAGCATGACACGCGTGGACGTCGAGGCTGGCGACATGGTCATTGCCGTGGCACGCGATACCACCCGACAGCGTGACCAACTGGCGAAAATACGCCATCAGTCAACGCACGACACCCTTACCGGATTGCCTAACCGGGTCATGCTGCAGAGTCTGCTTGACAGTTTCGGTGATGAGAGTGGTTCTGTCGCGGCGCTGGTTGTCGACATACCGCGATTCAGGGATGTGAATGAAGCGTTGGGTTACCGGACAGCGGATGAAATCCTGAAAGCTGTTGCACGTAAAATCAAGACGACCATCAGCGAATACCAGGGTGCAACGACCGGTCATTTGACCGGTAACCGGTATGCTGTCGTAGCCAGCGGCAAGGCTGCCGGGAGCATTGAACTGATTGCCGATACTATCCATGCAGAGTTGTCTCGTCCCATGCGGCACGCAGGTATGGAATTAACCCTCGGATCCAATATCGGTATTGCCCAGTTCCCTGCTCAGGTGGAACGTTGTACCGACCTTTTGCAGGCAGCGGAAACGGCTCTGCACCATGCCAAACAGAACGCGGCAACGGGCATCAGGAATTATTACCCGGAGCTCTATGGTGCAGGCACCGAGCGACTTTCTCTGGTTAACGATCTCAGAAACGCTGTGGATAACTGTCAGATCCATGTACATCTGCAGCCAATTATTTCATTACAAAAGGACGAGGGGATTCGTCTGGAAGCACTGGCGCGTTGGGAGCGTGGTGGTGTCTATGTACCGCCGGACGAATTTATTCCCCTGGCCGAGTTAAGTGGTCATATCCTTCCCGTTACGCAGCTCGTGATGGAGCAGGCGATCACCCAGAGTGCACCGCTGATCAGGGATGGAATCGTGTCCGGTATTGCGATCAACCTGTCACCCCACTGCCTGATGGATCGGGTTTTTACAGAAAGGGTTGAGACGCTGATCGAGAGATGCAGGATACCTGCGTCGTCGCTGACATTTGAAATCACCGAAGGTGTGGCGATGTCCGAGCGGATGCATCAGTATACCGCCCAGGAACTGCGGTCGCTTGGTGTCAACTTATCCATCGATGATTTTGGTACGGGGCATTCCTCAATGCGCAAACTCAGGCATCTGCCCGTTACCGAGCTTAAAATCGACAAGTCTTTCGTCAAAGACATGCTTGTAGACGAAGGTAACGCTACTATTGTCAAAGCCAGTATCAACCTTGCGCACAGCCTCAATCTGAAGGTAGTTGCGGAAGGGATCGAAGACGATGCGACTCTGGCGCACCTGGTCCAGCTGGGCTGTGATTATGCGCAGGGTTTCTGCATCAGTAAGCCACTGCCACTGGAGGATCTGCTCGAGTGGTTGAAACTCGGCACAGCACATCTGTTGCAAAGCGCCCGCCAGTAACAAAAACACAACTGCTTCGGGCGTTCTGTACATACACTGAAAATATCAGCCATTCAGGCCCCCACCCGTTTGCTCATCAGGTAGTGCTGGATTTCATCAAACAGCAGGAATGACTGCTCCATCAGCGTGTAGCCATGATGCTGGTAAAAGGGCAGGGCGTTTTCTCGAGCGTGTAATATTACTGTTTCCAGCCCTGTCTCCTGTGCAGCCCGTTCCAGGGAGGCTAGCAGTAGAGAGCCATTCCCCTGTCGTTCAAAACCCTGTTCCACCGCCATGTAGCGAATCTGCCCCCGTTGATCGCCCAGACGGTGCAGGCGTCCGACGGCAATGACTTTTCCGCTTCCGCCGCAGACGACCATGCGGTGGGTACTGATGCTATCCGTTTCATCGCGAGTGCTGCCGTTTTTTTGCCAGGGTGCGCGCAGGATGCGCCAGCGCAGCTCATAATAGGCATTCCAGTCGCTATCGTTTTGCGGGGCGCGTACCCTGACATCAGTCACAATCAGGCAAACACCACCCAGGTGGTGGCAATGTATTTTACGCCTTGCTGCAAGGTGACCGCGCGGTGCTCGTGGGTCCAGAAGGGGGGGAACAGCACCAGCTTGCCCTGTTCAGGCTTGATTTTAATGTTCTGAAACAGGAATTCGGTTTCGCCGCCCGGGCCGGGCACATCGTTGAGATACCACAGTGCTACCAGCTGCCGCTGGCTGAAGTCGTGACTGCCGCCATCGATGTGCCAGTGGTAGTGTTCTGCGGCGTTATAGCGCTGAATGCCATAGCCCATATCCTTGAACGGGCCTTTGAAATAGGGGTAGGTTTCGCGGAATTCAAGAATGGCCTGGCCGAGCGAACGGAACAGGGCCCGATCGATGTCCTTCCAGTGCGGTTTTCCGCTGATCACCAGGTCAGTGGTCTTCTTGATGCTGCGATTCTTGCTGATGGTCTGGCCGATACGCCCCTCATACTGTTCGTCGCTATGCTGTTCAAATCGCTCTATTGCCAGTTGGCAGGTTTCCGGGCTGAGTGCGTGGTGTTGCTCAAAGATAAAGGTATCAGGCCTGATTTCTGTGATCGTGCGCAGCGGGGTGACGGTCTTGTTCTGTGCCATGGTCAGGACAGGCCTATAACTGCTTCTGTTCAATCAATGATTCCATATCCTGCCACGCCGTCGTAACGCGGCTTTCATGGAGTTCGATAAGTTCGTGCGCAACCTGTGTCCAGTGTTCCCGGCCGCTCCTGATCTGGGCTTCGAGTTGACCCCGATCGCCATATTCTACCCAGTGCTGGTAGGCATTCAACAGGGCGGGATAAATTTGCTTGCGTATACCGGAAAGGTTGGCGAAATAAAAGTGCACTGAAGGCGGGTGCGCCCGTTCAATCAGGGCGGGAAGTGTCGACAACGCGTCGGCCAGGTGGTCACGTACTGCGCGTGCCATCAGCTCCAGGCGTGAACGGGGAAAAGCGCTGATCATCTCTCGCCAGTTGTCACCGAGTATTTCGCCGGCTTTGACTTCACCGATTTCGTGTAGCGTCAGCGTTTCGATTTCCGTTTCTGTCATCTGTTCCAGTGCTTCATCCAGGTTGTTCCCGAAGTCGTAGCAGTTGATGGCACGACCCATGGCATTTTCGGGTGTGTTCCAGCGCCACTCCTCCAGCCGTTCCCATAACATGCGACGCAATGATTCGCGGCGAATGTAGATCCGTTTGTTCAGCGACATGGCCGGTGGCGCACCTAGATCGCGGGCATATTCTTCCGACGAAACATGAACACGGTAGTCCTTGTGGGCGATGGTTTTTTCCAGACGCGCCAGGAAAAAGTGTGGTTTGGCCTTGTGACCGTAACCAGCGCTGTACAGCAGTTGGTGCTCCGCCAGTGCCCGATTAATAGCGGCCGAATCGAACGGATCATACTGCTGGCCATTCAATTCGACGGGTGAAAAATCCTTGTCCTCGAGTTGTTCCCAGAGATTTTCACGATCCGCAAGCCAGTCACCAACATCCTTGTGTGGCAGGCTGGCCGCAAAACCATAACCCTTTTCCCAGCGAAAATATTCGCGCATTTTCAGCAAATAGACGCACATGGTGAAGTCGCTGGCGTACCTTGCATCCGAAATATGGCAATTGTATTGAACGCTGTCCCGAAAGGGTTGAAACGCTGCCGGGAGCTGGGATTGCTGAGCGTGCATAAACGAAAATACCCGACTAAATTACTCTGGAATTCAATGCTATCATGTTGTATTCTGGCTCGCCAGCCGGGTATCGGAGTACTTCAAGTGCGTATTCGAAGTCATTGGAATAACAAGCAAAAGGAGCGGTCACTGGAAGAAATAGCCGGTGCGCTCGCGTTTATCGAGTGGCGCATCGCTGGCAACGCATTGCTCGATCTGGAGAATGAGGGATTTCAGACCGACACGCAGTCACAGCGCCTGGATGTACTGCAGGAAGCCTGTGCGTTCCTGATACACGTAACCGATCGTTTGGTGCATGACACCATGAGCGAAGAGGAACGTCAGCGTTTTATCGTTGCGCTGGCGCTGAAAATGGCCGATACGTATCACGATAACCGGCTTGATTCAGATACCGGCAGGAAGGACTTCAGGCGGCTGTTTATTGAAACCCTGAATGCTCGCATGGCGGATTACGCAGAGTTTGTTTTCGAGGACAGAAAACCTGGCTATGCATGTAAACGCTATTTTGGCGAGGCTGTAACCAGCAACATGGGGGACCGGGACAGCAAGTGGATCAGTGACCAGGTTATGGAGATCGAAGTCCCTGATATGCTGAAAACCCTTGAAAAGGGGCTGAGGGATCTGTTTGGATCAGGAAATACCGGGACGCCGTCCGGATCTTCTGCGCAATCCGGCTAAGCCCAACCCCGGTCTGGCTGGATTTATTTGCCGGCCCAGCTCGAGAAATTGTCCACGTTGTGTGCCTTGCCGTCCTCGTAGCCGGCCTCATAGGCTTCAGTGGTGCGCTGTTCTTCGCGCGGCGGGTTATGTACATATCCGCTCTGCCAACCTTCCACGTACTCTGCGTTGACGGTTTCTTTTTCCATTTTAGTGGTAAAATCGTAATACGTTTGATCCATTGGTGCGATCTCCTGTTAAAAGGTTTCGAAACGTTTAGCGAACCGCCCGTTAACGACAGGCATCCACCCAATGGCGCGGAAGTATACCGTTATATCAGTAAATCACTATATATCCCCAGTGAGATAATACTCCATATATCATGTGGTAATTAGCCCCCGGGGGTATACGTGACCCGTTTCCGGCGCGTTATGATTAAATCCTGACTGATTTGGTAAGGAAAAGGCGACTCTATATAATGCGCTCTTTTTCGGGGAGGTAGACATGTCTGATTCAAGTAGCGATGAAGTCGATTTCACCAGTGGCATGGCGGCTTTTGAGGCCAAGCATTTCTCGCTGGCCGCGCAGCTGTTATCTCCGTTCGCAGACCAGGGCAACCCCGAGGCCCAGCACCGGCTGGCCATCATGTACCAGAACGGACTGGGTATGGCGCAGCACGATGGTCTGGCGCTGCGCTGGATGAAGGCTGCCGCCGACGCTGGTTATCCCATTGCACAGCATGGATTGGGCTTCATGTACCTGGAAGGTGAATGCGTGGACAAGAATCCGGCGTTGGCCGTGGAGTGGTTTGAGAAAGCCGCGCAGCAGGGTCTGGTGGGGTCCCAGACCACACTGGCGATGATGTACGAGGAAGGTAACGGCGTCGAGCAGGATATCGACAAGGCCAATGAACTGTATCGGGCGGCGGGATTCGAGCGTTAATGGAGCTGGCTGCCGAAGACTCATTACGGTTGAATGTACTGCTGGCGAATGCACTGCAGGCGGTACGTATCGATGAGTCTTCGATGACGGTGCATGCCTTGTCTGACCAGGGCGAGGCGAGTGTAAAGCTGAATTCCACCGGCCGTGATGACCAGTACCTGAAAATGGTGCGCGAATTATTGTCCAGCCAGGTGCTTGGATCGCCGGGCGGTTACCCCGTGTTTCTGCGGCGCTGGACACGCATGGGTCAGGCGCGTGACGACAGTCTGGAACAACTGCTGCTACTGGGTGAGCCGGAAGCTGTTGTTGCAGTGGTACATGCAAACGGTCTGACCGATGAAATCGCACGCAAGGCCTGGTGGGTCATGCCGGTGGCGGACAATGCGCGTCGAATGCTGGAGCATGAATGCGTAGTGGCAGGTGAGATGGGTACTGTGCTGGCCGAGTACCTGGTGGATTATCTGCCCTTCGAAACAGAACACCGTGCCATGCTGGAAACCGTGCGCCTGGTACTGCAACCGGGTTTGATTGCAGATGAGCTGCGCGACAAGCTGTGGCGTTCGGCGAAGCGCAAGAACTCCTACTATGTCGGTTTTATGGACGCTATCCCCGATGCATTACCGGAGCCGGGCAGGCCAAGACCGGACTGGAAAGTTCTTGAGCAGCGATTGCAAGCCCTGGTGCAGGACGGCAACCCGGTGGCAAAGCAGTTGTGCCGCTGTCTGAGCGATCGCGGACAGGTGTTTTTGCAAACGGCAGAAGCCGTTACCAACAAACCCAATAACCAGGATGTCGTGGTCGAATTGTTAAAGTCAATCCAGAATTATTTTTCGACGCTTTGTCCCAACAGTGATCCCGCTGCCGATATAGCAACCATTATCAGCGATGCTGATACACTGCTGGACGTTCCGGCGGTTTGCCCCACGACAGAAGCGGTGCAGAATGTACTCGCAGCAGCGCCCGAATGCAGGGATGACGTCAGGGCCATGCTGACGCTGGCATGGGTCGGGGAGCCGCTGGTCAACCCGATCTTCGCGCGTACCGATGCCATTGGTTCGGTGATGCGCAAGAAACTGGAACCGGTGACGACGCCGCTGATTGAGCAAATTGCGCAGTTACGTGGTCTGGTAGCACCATCCCGGGATGGTTTCCCTGTTTGATCAGCCAACGGAGTAAAGTAGGCAGTTTATGGCAGAAGTTATTATGTATTACACGCGATTTTGTCCCTACTGTGTCAGCGCAGACCGCCTGTTAGGTCGCAAGGGTGCCCCGATTAACAGGATAGCAGTGGATGGCGACCCGGAGATGTGGGCCACCATGGAAAAGCTTTCCGGACGCAGCACAGTACCGCAAATTTTTATCGGTGATTATCACGTGGGTGGCTATGATGATCTGGCCGAGCTGGAACGGGACGGAAAACTCGACCCGTTACTGGTCCCGATACTCAAGACCAGGCCCGCCTGAGGTCCCGACAGTGGATTTTTTTCCTGTCTTTCTGCGACTAAAGAACCGCAATTGTCTGGTAGTCGGTGGCGGCAAGGTCGCTGCGCGCAAGGTCGCCCTGCTGCTGCGTGCAGGCGCCAGGGTTCAGGTGGTTGCCCCCGACCTTTGTGACGAGCTGGTTGCGCTGCTCGAGCAGAATAAAATCACCCATCGTGCGCGGACATTCGAGGACAGCGATATAGAAGACAAGGTGCTGGTTATCGCAGGCACCAACCAGCAGGATGTCAATGGACGTGTATCCGAACTTGCCCACGCGGTCAATCTACCGGTCAACGTGGTTGATCAGCCGGAGCTGTGCAGTTTTATCGTGCCGTCTATCATCGATCGATCGCCGGTACAGGTTGCAGTGTCCAGCGGTGGAACATCACCGGTGCTGGCGCGCCTGTTGCGTGCGCGCCTGGAGAGCTACGTGCCATCCGCGTATGGTCGCCTGGCGACACTGGTGGAAGGTTTTCGCGACAGGGTCAAGCAGCGTTTCAGCAGTACCGGCCAACGGCGACAGTTCTGGGAGAATATTCTGCAGGGCGAAGTCGCAGAACTGCTGTTTACCGGGCGTGATGCAACGGCCCGTGAACTGCTGGAGAAAGCGCTGGAGGAATCGGACGATGAGCCGCATTCCATTGGTGAGGTCTATCTGGTCGGTGCCGGTCCAGGGGACCCGGATCTGCTGACTTTCCGCGCTCTGCGCCTGATGCAAATGGCAGACGTGGTCGTCTATGACCGCCTGGTTGCACCGCCGATACTGGACCTGGCGAGGCGTGATGCAGACCGGATCTACGTAGGCAAGGAGCGCGACAACCACGCACTTTCCCAGGAGAACATCAACCAGCTGCTGGTGCGTCTGGCCAGGGAAGGTAAACGCGTGGTACGGCTGAAGGGTGGCGACCCTTTCATTTTCGGACGTGGCGGCGAGGAAATCGCCACCCTTATGGAGAACGGGGTGAATTTCCAGGTGGTGCCGGGGATAACTGCCGCATCGGGTTGTGCGACCTATGCGGGTATACCGCTGACCCATCGTGATTATGCCCAGTCGGTGGTGTTTGTTACCGGCCACCTGCAGGACGGTTCCGTTGACCTTAACTGGAAGGCGCTTGCCCACACCAACCAGACCATCGTGTTCTATATGGGCCTGCACGGTGTAGGCGTGCTGTCCGAACAGCTTATAAAGCATGGGTTGCCGGAAACGACGCCGGTTGCCCTGGTGCAACAGGGCACCACACAGAACCAGCGTGTCGTGGTTTCCGATCTGAAAAACCTGGAAGCGACGGTAAAAAAAGAGCAGGTCAAACCACCTACCATTATTATTGTCGGAAAGGTGGTCGAGCTGCACGAAACGCTGCAATGGTTTAATCCCCTGCCTGGTGCAGATCCCAGGCCCTTCGGCGGTACCCCGCATAGTTAATGGACGCAAACTTCTGGCTGCAGCGCTGGCAGGACAATCTGACCGGTTTCCACCGGCAGGAGGTCAACCCCCGGCTTGAAACGTTCTGGCCACGGTTGCAGTTGACGCCTGGTGAGCAGGTCTTTGTACCTCTGTGCGGCAAAAGCCTGGATATGCTGTGGCTGCGCGAACAGTATTCAGTACTCGGCGTCGAACTAAGTCAAATCGCCGTTGAAGCCTTCTTTACAGAGAACGGGCTTGAGTCTGAACGTAGCCGGCAAGGTCTGTTTTCCGTTTGCGAGACCGACAGGCTGACCCTGCTGTGCGGAGATTTTTTTAATCTTCAGCCCGAACAGCTGTGCAAGGTGCGCGCAGTCTATGACCGCGCCTCGCTGATAGCCCTGCCGGAAGACATGCGCACACGCTTTGTTCATCACCTGACCGAACTGTTACCGCCAGCCGCACCCATGTTGCTGGTGACGCTGGACTATGATCAGACGCAGATGGACGGCCCTCCTTTTTCAGTTGAGGAACAGGAGGTCAGGGACCTGTTTGCGCCTGACTGGTCGATTCAGCTGTTACACGAAGAGGATATCCTTGCCAAAGAACCCCGCTTTCGCGAGCGTGGCCTGTCGCGCCTGAGTGAAAAGATTTACCTGCTCAATAAAAATTAACGCTGGCAGATTACCCAGGCCATCCGGCTGCGGAATCCTGGTTAAATCAGCTATTAAGCGCTTGAATCTCAATTAAATCTGATTCATGCCGTTACAGGCAGTGGAATCCGGTATTGTCCGGAAAAACTGTAATTGTTATTAATATCAATAGCTTGAAAGGATGCGCAAGTATGAACAGGATGTTGCCAGACCGTTCCGCACCGGGAGGTATGATCACAGCAGGTAGATGCCTGATCTGTCTCCTGTTTCTGCTAGCAAGTCTGTCATCCATTGCCCGGGCTGCCAACGGGGGTGTCGACGCTGTACTGGTCATGGACAGCTCCGGCAGCATGGCGAAGAACGACCCTGACAAGCTGCGCGTCCCGGCTGCAAAAATGTTCATGTCACTGCTGGGTGAGCAGGATCGTGTCGGCCTCATCAGTTTCAGCGATAACGGTTACCCGGTATTGCATCTCACCGCACCCGGACCCAAAAACAATGCACGTATTCTCGCTTCCGCAGACAAGGTGTCTTCGAAGGGTGTCTATACCAATCTTCATGCTGCGCTCGAAAAGGGCCTGGCAATGCTTGAGAAAGAAGGTCAGGAAGGGCAGGAGAAAATGCTGGTGCTCATGTCCGACGGCAAGATGGATGTGGGCGATACCGATGAAGACTGGGCGCTGACACAGAAACTGCAGGGCGAGTTATTGCAGTCTGCCAGGGAGCGTGGCATCAAGGTCTATACCATCGCCTTTACCGAGGCCTCCGACGTTGAGTTGCTGAAAGAGGTCGCCAACGAAACCGGCGCACTGTTCAAGCTCGCGAATACCGATCAGGATCTGCACGAAGTCTTCAGCGCTATTTTTGAAAGCGCCAAGGACCCGGACATGCTGCCCATCGAGGGCGGCGAGTTCGTGGTTGATGCTTCCATTGAGGAAGTCACTATTGTTGCATCCAGGGAACGCGAGGATGTACGTATTTTTCTGCAAACCCCGCAGGGAAAGCAGCTGGACTCCGACGCCGTCGGCGACAATATCAAGTGGTTCGTGTCGCACCACTTTGACATGATCACAGTGAGCGACCCCGAACCGGGTACCTGGAAGCTGTTGTATACCGGTGGCAGGAATCGGGCATACATAGTCACCAATATGACCCTTAACCATAACCCCCAGAATCCCAATCTGGAGGTGGGAAAGGACATGGTGCTGGAATCCTGGCTGGAACAGGACGGCAAACTGCTGGACAGGGAAGCAATCCTGACAAACACGAAATTCACAATGGAAATCGAGGATCCAAACGGCGCCAGCGTGCGCTTTGACCTGTTTGACCGCGGTGAATACGGGGACAGGAAAGTGGCTGATGGTATTTATTCCAATACCCTGAGTTACGAAAATCCGGGCGCCTACAGGCTCAGCCTTATTGCCAGGGGCGAGACCTTCCAGCGCCAGAAGACCGTGCACTTCGAGGTGGCTGCCCCGCCGCCCGGCTCTGAGCCGCCGGCAGAGGAGCCAGCTGTTGTCGAGGAACCCGTCGCAGAAGCCGAACCCGAAGCAGAGCCTGTACCGGAGCCTGCGCCAGAGCCTGTAGTTGAGCCAGAGCCAGAGGCCAGCGAACCTGAGCCGGCTGCTGAGCCAGTGAAGAAAAAAGGCATGAACATGGGCCTGGCTATCGGTGTATTCGCAGGTGTCAACCTGTTGCTGGGTGGTATCGGTTTTGCAGTGTGGTGGTTCCTCAAGAAGCGCAAAAAGTCCGGTGGTGATGAAGAGGAAGAAAATGAGGATGATGAGGACGAGGACGCGGAAAAATAACAGGCGCGCAAAACCCGCTAATATCCTTGAGTGAAAATGGAAGACCTTCAGATCAATCTGTTTGCTTTGCTCGGCGTACTGGAGTTCGCTGTTGTTCTTCTCGTCGTGGCGCTGTTCTTTATTGTCCGTAGCAAGCGCCTGGCGAGCCGCGTGTGTGCGTTGCAGAAAGAACTGACAGAAGCCGCGCAGGATGAGCCGGCAACTATCGGATTTGAGCAATACCTGCGTGATGAAGTGCTGCGCAACCAGGACCTCATTGACAGTGCAGCCGCTGCCACGGATGACGCTGAGAAAAAGGCAGGTGAACTGCTGCAGCTACGCAAACAATTCCTTGAACTGGAAGTGGAAGCCCGTGCACTGGAGAAAAACCCGGTTGCGTTCCAGGACCGGCTGGCAGCAGGAATGAGTGAGCTGATCGAGCAGTTACGCCCCGAAGCCGAAACGGTGACAGAAACAGTATCCGAGGCAACGGATTCTGATTCCCGGGCGGACGTTGCGGCGGAATCGGATATAGAGGAAGGAGGTGATGAACGCCCGACAATAGATACGCACGATGCCGAAATGAACCGGCTGAAGGATGTGATCAACAACCAGCAGGATGCGATGACAGCTTTGCGCAAGGAACTCGAAGCCCGGGCAGGTGATATCGAAGACCTGGACTCCATTATGCAGAAGCTGGACGAGTTCGAGCGGCAGAGCTCCGAACTGGAAACCTGTTTGAGTGTACTTGAACAGGAAAATGAGCGCCTGAAATCAGCCACAGCTGCCGGTGGCCAGGACACAGCCGGGGCCGACACCAGAGAGCCGGCAAAGTTGAGTGGCTTGAAGTCAATGATGGGGCAGCAGCAGGAATCCATCAGCAATCTGCAAAACCTGATCAAGGAACTGGCGCCGGAGGCCGGCAAGGCGAAGGAACTGGAAGACGCCATCAACGGCATCACCCGCACCAATAAGGAGCTGGACGGTTGTGTTGCGGTGCTGGAAGATGAGAACGCCAAACTTCGTTCCGAGCTGGAACAGATCCAGACGCAGCTGGACGCAGCACAGGAAGAAGCGTCAGCGGGAGCCGTGGACATCACGGTAGACGACACAGCGGAAGCAGACTCCACAGCAAACGAGCCCGACGAAGAAAAACAGGAGCTGGAAATCAAGGTGCAGGAACTGGAAGCGCTGGTCGAGTTCAAAGATGCTGCTATAGAAGAACTGGAGAAGCAGTACAATACGCTGGAATCAAAATACCTGGCGATGACCAGCGAGAAAAGCGCCAGCTAGCACAGCGAGTCAGTCGTGCATAATGACAAGGACTGGCTGGCTGAGACATTCGCCAAACAAAACCACCGGATTCTGCCTGTCAGATCGAGTCTGAGCCGGCACACGTAAATGACCCGCTGCCCGGGTCACTTGCAGAGCCTGCGATAGCGATAACCCTTACAAAGAAATTTCTTCTATACTGCGCGCACCCGTGAATTCCGCAGCAGTACAAAATGGCACGAAAGAAACGTAAATCGAAACGCCGCAGCACCCGCAGGCGGCGCAAATCAAACCGCAATCGCTTCCTGTGGGCCAAGATCATTTTCGGCCTGTTGATTGTGGTGATGGCTTATGTGGCGTTTCTGGATTTCCAGATCTACCGGCAGTTTGAAGGCAACCGCTGGTCATTGCCGGCACGTGTCTATGCGCGGCCACTTGAGCTGTACGCGGGACTGCGCCTGACACCGGAGCAGTTTACCGCCGAACTCAGGGCGCTGGGCTATCGTTCGGTCAGTGCGGCGCGCAAGGCAGGTGAAGTGTCCCGCAACGCGAGGCGCTTCCAGCTGATCAGCCGGCCGTTCACGTTCTGGGACGGGCAGGAATCCTCGCGTTCCCTGCGCGTGACGTTTTCCGGAATGCAGCTGCTGGAACTCCAGGATGACCGCAACGGAAAAACACTGGCGCTGGCGCGTCTTGACCCGCTGGAAATCGGCAGCATCCATACCTCACGCCAGGAAGACCGGATACTGCTGCAACTCGACGAGGTGCCGGACATCCTGATACAGGCCCTGATCGCAGTGGAGGACAGGACATTCTATGCCCACCATGGTGTCTCACTGCGTTCCGTCGCGCGCGCCTTCTGGGTAAACATGCAATCCGGACACATTGTGCAGGGCGGCAGTACCCTGACCCAGCAGCTGGTCAAGAACTTTTTCCTCAGCAACCAGCGCAGCCTGCGTCGCAAGGTCAATGAAGCCATCATGGCATTGTTGCTGGAACGACGCTATGAGAAGGACGATATTCTCGAAGCCTATCTCAACGAGGTTTACCTGGCGCAGGACGGGCAGCGCGCCATTCATGGCTTTGGTCTGGGCAGCCGGTTTTTTTTCCAGCGGCCACCTGACGAACTCAGTGTCGCGCAGATTGCGCTGCTGGTGGGCATGGTAAAGGGCCCGTCCTGGTACGATCCGCGCCGCCACCCGGAGCGCGCTGTTGAGCGGCGTAATCTGGTACTGAAGATCATGTTTGAGCAGAATCTTATTACGCGTGCGCAATACCAGAAATCACGCAATGAGAAACTCGGGCTGGTGAAACCTGCTGCCGGCACCAGCAAAACCTTTCCCGCCTTTCTCGACCTTGTACGCCGCCAGTTGCGCCGCGATTACAACGAGTCCGACCTGGTTACCGAAGGCCTGCGTATTTTTACCAGCCTGGATCCGCAGCTGCAGTGGGCTCTGCAGAAGAGTCTCGACCAGCGTATCCGCCCCTTGTTGAAGCAACAGCCGGAGCTGCAGGGCGCCGGCCTGGTCACCAGTTCGGCAAATGGTGAAGTGCTGGCGCTGGTGGGTGGAAGACAGGCCGGTTTTGCAGGATTCAACCGTGCACTCGATGCCAAACGGCATGTGGGTTCACTCATCAAGCCCGCCGTGTATCTGACTGCGCTGGAGCAGCCGGGTCATTACAACCTCGCGTCGCTGATTAACGACAGTCCGCTCGAATATGAACAATCCGGCGAGCTGTGGCAACCACAGAACTACGACCGGAAATTTCATGGCCAGGTCATGCTGTACCAGGCACTGGCCCATTCCTATAACGTTGCAACGGCGCGTCTTGGTCTTGAACTGGGGGTGGATGCTGTGCTGCGCACCCTGCGGCGCCTGGCCGTCGATGAGCCCCTGAACCGGTATCCTTCGTTGTTTCTCGGCGCCACTGACCTGAGTGCGCTGGACGTAACACGCCTGTATCTGAACTTTGCCAGCGGCGGATTTCATGTTCCGTTACGCAGTATCCGCGATGTGCTGGATGCCGATGGCGTGCCACTGCAACGCTATGAACTCAATATCGAGCGCGTTATTGATCCTGCGCCCGCCTATCTCATAAACCATGCCTTGCAGATGGTGGTGTCGGAGGGCACCGGACGTTCGCTTAACCGGCGTTTCGCACCGGAACTCGGACTGGCCGGCAAGACCGGGACCACCAACGATCTGCGCGACAGCTGGTATGCGGGTTATGACGGTGCAAAACTGGCCGTGATCTGGATGGGCCGTGATGACAATCAGCCAATGGGGCTTACCGGCACCAGCGGCGCCATGCAGGTCTGGTCGGGCCTGTTTTCGTCAGCCGGTACGGTATCGCTGCAGCTGGGGAAACCTGACGGCGTGGTGTGGCGCCAGGTGGACACCGGGAGTGGCGGACTGGCCGACAGCGGTTGTGAGAATACCGTACAATTACCCTTTATCGAATCAGGAACGATGCCCGCAGCGGCGCCCTGTGCAAGGGGAACGTCTGACTGGCTACCGAAATGGTTGCAATGAAACGCGTAGTCTATTTACTGGTTATGGTGTTGAGCGCCTGTAGTACAGCGCCTCAGCGCTCCTTACCCCCGGTCGTCGATGGCAGTACCGGGACTACCCGGCCAGATGAGCCTGCCGCCGCCCCCGAACCGTTACCGGACAGGGTTGAGGTGCCCCCGCCGGCAGCGAGTGGTGGCGCCGTAGTGGCCTTGCTGGATCGTGCTGACGACTACCGGCAAGCGGGCGATCACAGCAATGAGGCAGCGACCATCGAGCGGGCGTTGCGCATCAACCCCGGCGATGCCCGTCTGTGGCACCGGTTGGCCGCAGCGCGTCTCGACCAGGGTCAACCACAGCAGGCCGAACAGCTGGCGCTGAAATCCAATGCCCTGTCAGCCGGTGATACCCGCCTGCAGGCCAGTAACTGGCGGCTGGTTGCCAAAGCCCGCTGGTCGATGGATGACAGTGCCGGTGCCCGCGTGGCAGAAAAAAAAGCCAGGGAACTCCTGGACCGGGTTTAATTCCGCTTTTGCGGCCTGGTGTACAATACCCGCGAGGATGACTGGCAGTTTCTGCCGATAAAGAAAAAACAGCACCGTGGGCGTATATTCAGTCGAAAAATTGATCTCCGAAGCGCGCCGCCTGGCCGCGGAGTTCCGACGCACGACCGGCAAGGCCCTGCCTGGTGTCAGTGGCGAGATCGCCGAACACGATGCCGCAAAACTGCTCGACCTGGAACTCTGCAAGGAACGTCGCGGTGGCTATGACGCGCTGGGCTGCGGGCGCCGTGAAGGCAAGCGCATACAGATCAAGGGGCGGGTGATTTTCGACGAAGAAAAGTCCGGGCAGCGCGTCGGGCAATTGAAACTGGAACAGGACTGGGACAGCGTGGTGCTGGTGATCATGGATGAAAACTATGAAG